>CBIHPU010000718.1:0-1957 GCA_966211935.1 uncultured bacterium
AATCTGTTTGGTAAAGTAATTTCCGCCTAAGACCAGCGCGTTGAATCCACCAGAAAAATTTTCCGGAAAAAAAGAACTTTGCAATCTGTCCTTTTCCGCAATAAAAAAATCGAGTCCTGTAAGATCATTTACAACACCAAATTCCTTCACTGTTTCAAGGTATCGATCAACAATATGCAAGGCCGGCATTTTGTTTACCTTGAAATTAACGAGCAACCACTTTTTAAAATTCAGCTTGTCAAATGAAACAGCTTTTGCTTTTATTGCATTTTTAACCTGAAGGCTGCGGAGGTTATGATGCAGATCAACAACAAAATCATAATTCTCTTTTTTCAGTTGAGGGATGATTTCAGCAACCCTGTTTTTTATAGTCAACAATTTATCTACATACGGATTTCCTTCAACTACATTACTGAAACTTTGCTTTGTCAGAAAATGTATCTCCGCGTTTTTCAATTGTTGCTTCAGAGCACGGATCACCGGCGTGGTAAGCACTATATCACCAATGGAGGAAAAACGTATGATCAGAATTTTCATTGATGTTTAATACTTCCTACTTGCCATTATAAATATTGCTTGTGCGTTCCAGTCCAATAAACGCGAAAGATTTTACAGCTTCAGCTGCCAGCGCAATTCTTTCAGGCAACAATTTTTTTTCTTCTTCCGTCCATTTACCCAACACATAATTCGCATTATATCCTCTTCCCACTTCATTACCAATTCCAAAACGCAAACGCGAATAAAATGTTGTGGCAAGCCGATCCTGTATGCTCTTTAATCCGTTATGTCCGCCATCGCTGCCTTTTGGATTCAGTTTAATTTTCCCAAATGGCAAAGCCAATTCATCAACAACTACAAGAAGGTTTTCAATGGCAATTTTTTCAGCCTGCAACCAATATCTCACAGCGTCTCCGCTCAGGTTCATGTATGTTGTAGGACGTATAAGAACAAGTTGTCTTCCCTTATGTTTTACTTCGGCAACAAAAGCATAACGTTCACTTTTCCATTTTACTTCAGCTTCCTTTGCGAGAAATTCGACGATGTCAAACCCAACGTTATGCCGCGTGCCGGCGTATTCATCTCCAATGTTTCCAAGACCGGCTATCAGGAACTTGCTCATACTGCAAAGGTAGATTTTCCTTAGGAATATCTTTATCTTTGTTCCTTATTTACTGTTATGCTTACGCGAAAGGATAAATATTTTGTAATCCTGATTTTTATACTGTTCCAGGGTGTTTGCCTTATCTATAAAGACACCGTCATTCCAATTGTTTGGTTCCAGGTAGACATGATTGCAGATTGGGTTGGAGATAGTGAGAAGGCGTTGTTGTTGCCGGTGGCCTTTATTTTTTTTGGTGAATTGCTTTTGATTTTTTCCTGTCTTCAGCGCCAGCTCGGATTCTTTAACCTGCTTTCATTAATAGGGCTTGGCGCACTTGGAACTACAGTTTTATTATTGGGAATAGTAACCGCAAAACCTCTGCTGGTTTTCTTTACGGCTTTACCTTTTATTGTTTTATCCGTTGTTTTTATTATCAGGATGTGGAGAAAAGCTGATATGGAAAAATACATTATTCACGACAGGGAAAACGACCACAGGAAATAATAAAGGAAAAAGAATCAGACAAATTTGTCTCCTTTGCTCACCTTCACATCATTCACAAAATTCCGGATCTGCTGCTCATCCTGTTTCTTGCAGACGAGTAAAATTCCATCGGATTCCACGACGATAAAATCTTCCAGCCCCTGTAAAACAACAAGCTTGTCCTTTGGCATATGCACAATGCAGTTCTTTGAATCGTAAAGCATAACGTTACGACCAACCACCGCGTTATTTCCAGCCATGTGAGGAATGTGATTGTAAATTGAGCCCCAGGTACCAAGATCGCTCCAGCCGATAATTGATGAACGGACATAAACGTTTGGAGCTTTCTCCATAATTGCGTAATCGATACTG
>CBIHPU010000719.1:0-1956 GCA_966211935.1 uncultured bacterium
AGACAATACAACTGTTGTTGGAGGTGCCGGAAAAAAAGCTGATATCACAGCACGTGTTAATCAGATCAAGGCACAGATCGAATCTACAACTTCAGATTACGACAGAGAAAAATTGCAGGAGCGTCTAGCTAAACTTGCTGGTGGTGTTGCAGTACTTTACATTGGTGCAGCTACAGAAGTTGAGATGAAAGAAAAGAAAGATCGTGTTGACGATGCTTTATCCGCAACCCGTGCCGCAGTTGAAGAAGGTATCATCCCTGGAGGTGGAACTGCTTACATCCGCGCAATTAGCGTACTTGAAAAACTGAAAGGCGCAAACGAAGATGAAACTACAGGTATCGCTATCGTTAAGCGCGCGCTTGAAGAGCCACTTCGTCAGATCTGCGCAAACGCCGGTCTTGAAGGTTCAGTTATCGTGAACAAAGTAAAAGAAGGTAAAGATGACTACGGATTCAATGCAAGCACTGAGCATTTCGAGAATCTTTACAAATCAGGTGTAATTGACCCAACTAAAGTTGCGCGCGTTGCACTCGAAAACGCCGCATCAGTTGCGGGTATGTTGCTGACTACAGACTGCGTTCTTGCTGAAAAGAAAGAAGATAAAGCAGCTCCAATGGGCGGCGGACATCCCGGAATGGGAGACATGGGCGGAATGATGTAATCATTCACTCATCATAATTTGGTAAGACCCTGGCATCAGCCGGGGTTTTCCATTTTTAGTTAATACCGCAGTTCGATACGCGGCTTTTCGTAATTTTCTCAAATTAAATTGTGTGCAATGGAAAAAAATGCAGAGCAGATCAACTATGATGAACTTAGCGCAGAGCAGTTATACGCTAAAATATATCTCGTATTAAAGAATCTTGACTGGAAGATCAAGAAGATAAGCGCTAATGAACTCACCGCGCTTACAAGCGGCGGAACTCTTGTAATTGTACATTTCGGAAATTCATCTGCAAAATTGGAATGGACAAAAAATGATTCAACGGAAAACGATAAATCACTATTCATTCAGAAATTTAATGACGCATCGAACTCAGTCACCATTCACGAGCTGGTGGAAACTCACGCTGAAATTAGAAACACGCTAGAAAATAATAGTATCGCAGATACTCAAATTTCAGGCGGATCAAATTTTTCAAAACTATTAATTCCGTCAAAAGGATATATTGTAACACCTGTTCTGCTGTATGTAAACATTTTTATTTTCATTCTTATGGCGTTCACAGGCGTAAACGCTTTCGCGCCGGACTCTCAAAGTCTCATAAACTGGGGCGCTGATTTTAAACCGCTGACTTTGGCGGGAGAATGGTGGCGCGTATTTACTTGCTGCTTCATACATATTGGCATCATTCATCTTGCAATGAACATGTACGCGTTACTCGATGTTGGTCAGATGCTTGAAAGAAGAATAGGAAGCATTAATTTTCTTATAGCCTATATCAGCGCCGGAATCCTTTCGTCTTTCGCAAGTTTATTCTGGAATGACAATAATGTTTCTGCAGGCGCGTCGGGTGCAATATTTGGAATGTACGGGTTCTATCTCGCATTACTCACGTCAAAAATTATTGATTCTTCTGAGCGAATGAGTCAGCTTAAAAACATGGCCATATTCATTGGCTATAACCTGATCTTCGGCCTAAAGGGAAATATTGACAACGCCGCGCATATTGGAGGATTAATCAGTGGCATGCTACTTGGATATGCATATTTACCAATGCTGATAAAGCAGGAAAACAGGCAGCTACCGAAAATAATTTCAGGTGGCGTTTTAATAGCAACTACTGCAATCAGTTTATTTGCATATACATCTATACCAAATCCAATGGGAATATATGACAGAAATGTTCAGCAATTTATAAAGCTTGAGGAAGAAGCTCTTGAGGTTTTCGCACTTCCCGAAAATTCTTCCATAGAAAAAATCAGTTCTTCATTAATTAACGGCAAAAAAAACTG
>CBIHPU010000720.1:0-1954 GCA_966211935.1 uncultured bacterium
ATTCGGTTGTGCTTTCGCCTTTTGAGTTGGTGACTGTTACTTTAATTGCATTAGATCCCTGCAACAACTGAATGTTCTGCTTAATAATAAATCTGCACTCGCTGTTATTGGGTTGCGACGTTACAATTACCGGAATATTACTTCCATTTACTGTAAGTTTAGCTGAAGTAATTGTTTCTGAAGATTTAAGACAGACCTGCAACAATAAATTATCATCAGTAAGATTCATATGATCAAGAATCGGATTCAGCCAGTCAACAGAAGGAATTGAATTGGAAAGAAAGTTTAGGGATTTGGTGGCTGAATAACCTGAGTTTTCCGCGTTGTCTTTTGCAGTTACAGAATAACCCAATTGTTGTGCTTTTTTAATATCCGCGAGTGAGCCTGCTTTATCTCCCTTATAACTTTTAGACTGCCCACGATAGTAATAAGCTTTCCCGGAAGAAGCGTTGAGCTCTATGGCTTTACTAAAATTACTGATGGCTTCATCATCTTTCGCGAGCATGTAATTCGCCATTCCCTTTTCCTGCCAGGCTTGCCAGTAATCAGGTTTAAGGGTCGCGCTCATTGCATAATCACTAACAGCGCCACTATAATTTTTCATCATGTACTTTGCAGCGCCGCGATAATAATAGGCATCGTATAATGGTTTTATGTTTATCGACTTCGTAAAATCTTCAATCGCCTCTTCATCTTTTGCCATGTTGTATTTCACAAGTCCTCTGAAATAGAAAGCGTCTGCACTTTTCGGATTTAGCGCCAGCGCCATATTAAAATCCTGCAACGCTTCGGCATCCTTAACCATTCTGTAATAGGCCGCTCCACGGTAATAGTAACTATCATAAAACGGTTTTATCTGGATTGACTTTGTAAAATCTTCAACCGCCTCCTGATCTTTCTTCAACTGATACTTAACAAGTCCTCTGTAATAATAAGCGTATTCACTATTAGGATTTAACGTAACGGCCATGTTCAGATCCTGCATGGCTTCATTATCAATTGCAAGAAAATATTTGCTGGCGCCACGGTACAAATAAGAATTCGCATAATCAGACTTAAGACTCAACGCTACATTATAATCTTCCACAGCTTCCTGGTATTTACCCAGAAAAAAATAACACATACCACGCGTATGATAAGCATCGTATTCACCATCTTTATAACGTATGGAATTACTGAAATCGGAAATTGCAGCTTGATATTGGCCCAACAAATACTTACTGAAACCAACCATATAATGCGCATTGGAACTCGTAGGATTGGCCTTCACCGCGGCTTCAAAACCTTTCTTCGCGCCTTCGTAATCAGCTGCCTGGTTTTTTTTGTAGGCTTCATCATACAGCGCATTAAAATCTGATTGATAAAAAGTAAAACCGGCAGATAAAATAATTAAAAAGAAAATAATTTGCTTTTTCATTTGGAATGGGAATTTGAAACAAAGTTAAAAACCAGAGCTTATTATCATCGAGTCCGCAGCAAAAAAAGCAGGATTAAAGCGTTAAAACCCGGTAGACCTGTTGAGTTTTGACAATACAGCGTTAAGTTCAGCTGTATGCAGAGGTCCTGGCTCCGCGAAAACCTTTAATAAATGCTTACCGCCCGAAAAAATTTTACCTGCTCTTTTTAGTTTTACAGCGTGCCTGATAAATTTTTCTTTAGTAAGTGAAAGCTTAAAACAGTCACCGCTCTCATTTTCACCTGTAACTTCATACCCCAGCAGCTTATTGAACTCGAGCGCCCTTTTGTTATTCTTCAGAACAGTTACAACGGATGTTTCACCGGTTTGAAAAATTTCAAACACTGCCTCCAACATTGTCAGAGAAGCAAAAACAGGAATCGGCGTTCCCCAAAATGACTGCTCCCATATGAAAATTCCCCCTTCGGCAATCCGCGTATTCGGCGCCGTATCCTTGCAGTTAATCACACCAATCTTCATTCCCTCGTAAATAATAAA
>CBIHPU010000721.1:0-1947 GCA_966211935.1 uncultured bacterium
CGGATTATTTGCAACCAGGGTTAGCGGTCATAACTGGAAAGACAGTTTCTCGATGGGCGTATTGATGAACACGCGCGGATTAATGGAACTTGTTGTTCTGAATATCGGATACGATCTAGGCATTTTAAAAGCCGAGATCTTTGCCATGCTGGTCCTTATGGCGGTTATTACGACATTCATGACAGGACCTTTGCTTGATCTGATCAATTGGTTCTTCAGACGACACGAAGAAGAAACGGTTGTAAAAGTGACGCAGAAATTCAGAATACTATTGTCTTTCGCAAATCCACAAAGTGGAAAAAAACTGGCACGCGTTGCCGGACTTTTTTCTGGTGTGTCAAAAAAAGCAACGACCATTACTGCTTTGCACGTTACACCAAGTGCGGACATAAATAAATACCAGGTAAGCGAGTATGAAAAAGAAAGTTTCAGACCAATTAAATCTGAAGCGGGTAAACTTGGACTGGATATCAAAACAAATTATAAATTAAGTAATGATGTAAGCGCCGAAATTTTGTCAGCAGCTAATTCGGGCGAGTATGATATCATGCTTGTTGGAGTCGGACAATCTGTGTTTACAGGGAGTTTGCTTGGTCAATTCATAGGCGCTTTAAATCCGGATAAACTGATCGGAGCATTACGTGGAAAAAATCCATTATTTAAAGCGGGCAATGTTATAAATGAAAAATCGGTCGCTTTCATTAACAACAGTAAAATCCCGGTTGGAATTTTTATCGATCACGATCTGGAAGCGATTAAGTCAATTGTTGTTCCGGTAATGTCAGTGGGCGATTTCTTTCTTCTGTTTTACGTAAAAAAAACAATCAGGAACAGCAATGTCGGCGTTACAATTCTTGACTTTAATGGAGTTATTGCAGCGAACGAGGAAATAAAAGAAGAGCTTGCTTCAATTGAGTCACTCGCTCCAACCCGCTTAACGCTATTGGAGAGAACGACATTTAAAACTCAGGAATTTACAAACTTCGACCTGCTGCTTTTGAGTATGGAAGGTTACGCGGGACTGGCAGATGAAATGGATCAGCTGGAAGAAGATATCCCTTCCATGCTGTTGATGAGGCCGTGATTTGATAATTTAACTTACAAAAACGGGACAATCCCCTGTTCATCAGCATATTAAAAAAAGACGTGAAATCTTGATTTTCAAGATTATCTTAATAATCTTCCCACTTTTTCAATAAAAATCTTATCTTTGCCGCCTTATTTATTATAAAAAAACAAGGGTATGCCAAAGATGAAAACCAACTCCAGTGCTAAGAAAAGATTTTCTTTCACAGGGACCGGTAAGATCAAGAGAAAGCATGCTTTCAAAAACCACATCCTCACCAAAAAGGAAAAGAAGCGTAAGCGCGGCCTGGAAAAAGGTGGATTGGTTAGCAAGGAAGATATGGGAAACATCAAGTTTCTCCTTGCTGTTGGAAAGTAATTTTATCTTGAGTCTGAAACGGTAGAAAATTAATGTTTAACCAGGTTTCCAGTAATAAGCCTTCAAAAAAAACGAAGCGCTGGACACTAAAAAAAGAAACAAAATGCCAAGGTCAGTGAACCACGTCGCGAGCAGGGCTCGCAGAAAAAAAATCCTAAACCTTACCAAAGGTTACTGGGGCGCACGTAAAAACGTGTGGACAATAGCTAAGAACACCCTTGAAAAAGGTTTGACTTACGCTTACCGCGATCGTAAAAACAAAAAACGTTCATTCCGCGGACTATGGATTCAGCGTATCAATGCAGGTGTGCGTGAGCACGGCATGAGCTACAGCGAATTCATGGGCAAACTGCATAAAAAAGATATTCAGCTTAACCGCAAAGCACTTGCTGATTTAGCAATGAATCATCCTGACGCTTTCAAAGCGGTGGTTGAAGCTGTGAAATAAATGTCAACCCTCGACTGCGCTCTTTTTTAAATTTAAACGACTGCACTCGGTTTGA
>CBIHPU010000722.1:0-1925 GCA_966211935.1 uncultured bacterium
GATACCAGATTTTTCAATGCTGCTTCATCAGGTTTAGCGGAATGCATCAGGTGTTCAAACAACTCAAGACCTTTTTCAAAATTCTCATTCAATCCGCTGAGCGTAACGTAAAGCCTGTCTTCACCGCAAAAAACATCAAAATCACAACCGAGTTTAAAAAACTCCTGCGCTATTTCTTCTGAAGAATATTTATCAGTTCCAAGAAATTCCAGGTATCTTATAGCAATAGGCCAAAGCGCGTCAGTTGCTTTTCCTATATCAAAAACGTAATACATCTGGAACGTTTCATTCTCAACGTTTTTATAATAATGAACTTTCAATCCGTTCTTGAGAGAAAACTTTTCAATATCGCGGTCATAGTCGGCAAACACCGGCATGATGGGAGCAGGACTTGTGCTTACAATTTTTTTCAGGAAAGAACTTTCCTTATCTCTGTTTACCTCAACCGGGGTTATTTCAGGCTTTTCAACTTTAAGGACATTTACAGCTTCACCCGTACGCTTGTAAACAACCACATAATTGTTATTTAAATATTTTTTCGCGAAATCAATCACCTGCTGTTTAGTAATCTTGCTGATCCGCGGAATAGCGTTTACAATAGAAGCCCAGTCTTTATCGCGCACAAAAGAATTCATCATCGCATAGGCTCTGCCTGAATTGCTTTCCATCTTCTTTACCTTGTCAAGCTTCATCTGATTCACTATCGCGGGAATCATCCAGTCAGGAAAATTTCCTTTTTTCAATTCTTCGATCTGTCCTGTCAAAAGTTCTTTTACCTCCTCCAGTTTCTGACCTTCTTTGGGGTATCCGTCAAGAAAAAGACAGGAATAATCCTTCAACGCGAAATCGCCCGCGGAGGATCCAACAACAAGTTGTTTTTTATTCAGGTTAAGATCCATCAATCCGGCTCTTCCGTTAGAAAGAATCATGGCGATCAATTTTATCATATCAGGATCTTCAGTCTGCATTCCGCCAAAACGGAATCCCAGAGTAACACTTTCCGCCTCCGGACCCACTACCTCGCGAATTACAGGCGATTTAATTTCCGTTTCAGGCTGGAATGAAAAGGCCGGAACAGTTCCTGGCTGCATATACCCAAATTTCTTCTCGATAAGCCTGATCGCTTTATCCGGATCAAAATCTCCCGACATAACAATGGCCATGTTGTTCGGTATATAATTCGCTTCGTAATACTTTTTAATTTCTGTTATGGAAGGATTTTTAAGATGCTCTATCGTACCTATTGTAGTTTGTGTTCCGTAAGTATGATTCTTAAAAAGATTCCCGAAAAGTTCATCATAGACCTTATCTTCGTCACTGTCAAGGCTCATGTTCTTTTCTTCGTAAACCGCCTCAAGTTCCGTATGAAAAATTCGCATAACAGGTTTACGGAAACGTTCAGCTTCTATTGACAGCCAGTTCTCCAGTTGATTTGAAGGAATATCGTTTATATAAACAGTTTCTTCGAATGAAGTAAAAGCATTGTTCCCCTGACTTCCCAGTGAAGCGATCATCTTATCGTATTCATTCGCGATAGCGAATTTCGCCGCTACGCCTGAGACACTGTCAATCTCATGATAAAGTTTTTTTCGCGCGGCGGGATCTTCATACATCTGCTCAATCTTATTAAGCAGCGGCTCTTCTTTTTTGTAATCCAGCGTACCGTATTTATCGGTTCCTTTAAACAGCATGTGTTCCAGGTAATGCGCAAGTCCTGTAGCATCTTTCGGATCATTTTTACTTCCGGCGCGCACAGCGATGAATGTATGAATGCGGGGCGCGTCTTTGTACACGCTCAGGTAAACTTTCAATCCATTCTGCAAAGTATAAATTCTCACCTTTAGCGGATCTCCAGCGACTGAATCATATTTCAGCGCTGCAAGGGTTTTAGCTTTTGCAGGCGTGGTGGTTTTTTGAGCTGTGCC
>CBIHPU010000723.1:0-1923 GCA_966211935.1 uncultured bacterium
GCGGGACATTACCATAAAAAGAGGCCCACATTGTAAAAGTGCTGGGCGGACCAATTAGATAATCGCATTGCGCAAATGAGTACAAGTCAGTTAATTCGTGTCCCGGACCAAAAACAATATCCTGCCCATTACTATTGATTTTTTTTTCAATCTCACATTCATTTGTGCAGATCAGGAAGCGCACTTTATTTTCCGGGAACAATTCAGCAGCTTTTTTTATAACCTTTTCATAAGTTTGAAATGAATAAAAATATTTTCCGTCTTCAAAATGCTCATAATCTCCTCTCCTGATATGCACCCCAACAATAATTTTATCAGTGCTCTTTATAGTTCGCATGAACGCTGTTACCTTTCGTTGATACTCGGGTTGTGGTGTAAAATATTCCAGCAGTTTCTCCCTGTTCCTTTGCAACATTTCGTTATTACGGAATTGCCATCCCTGCACAAATAATAATTTTGATTTGAGTTTGCTGTTTTGTGCGAAGTCAAGAAGCATTTTCCTGTCAGCACCAATATTTATTGAAGCAATCAGCCTGTTATTAATTCTCAAGCGGTTCAGGACTTTTGCCAGAAAATTGACCACAGAAAATGTTCGTTTGCCCGAATGGTTTACAATGCTTCCCGTAAAGTAATTTTTGTAAGCATAAAATGCAGGGTTAATGATCTGAATTCCATGTTCGAAACTCAAAGCCAGAAAATTTGCATACACGATTATCAGGTTACACAGTTGTCCGGGTTTATTTGAAATAATAATCATTGTTTCGCTGACCTGTCTATTTTTTTGAAGTTAAAAGGCTGAATAATTTTTTCGCGACTGTTCCAGCTGATTGCTTAGAAACACTTTTCACAATTCCTTTTGCACAACTGAACGCTCTGCATAAAAACCAAATTGCAACTGGAGTAGCAGAATTTCGGATGCCATATGGTGTGAAATAAATTTCTGTTGGAAAAGTCGAATATTCAGGTATATAAAATCGCCATATCTTTTTTACGGTTATCAGGTGATAGTACATAAATTCTTGTCCGGTTGTTAGATCGAACAATTGTTTATTTCTATAAACGTAATTTACGGGTTGAGGATGTTCGCGGATGATGTCTTCAAATCTGCAACGTGCCTCTCCTTTTTTTTCGGCGTCTTTCACGATATCAAACATGCTGACAGGCATGCTGTTTTGTTCAAGGTACTCAGGCGAAAAAATTTCTCCGTTCCAGCGGTGGCAGGATTCTTCAAATGCCAGATATTTTTCTGAATTCAGCAGTTCAATTATCTTTTTATTTCGATTGAATAAATAACGCGTAGTTTCATTGTTTCTGAATAAAACAAAATGTCCGGCTGTCCAGTTCTTTTTGGTTGTGATAATATCGTAACTGTTTAATGTTTTATCATTAAGGAAATTGCGGATGTTTCCCCAAACAATATCAATATCACACCATCCCCAGAAATCGTATCTTTTCAATTCCTCCTGAAATAATAATCCGAAAAGCGGCTTTACCTCATTAAGCTTCCATGCGCTCTGTAGCCTGATTCCTGTTTTCAATTTTTCTGAAATCAGATTGCTAATCTCATTCAAATCCGCTTTCTGAAAACGGATGTTACCATCTGAATAGCTATTTTTAATTGAATCATTTAAAACCAGGAAATCAACATCCGGATTGTTTTTACATGAACCGGTAAAGTAGATTAGGTAATCCGGTAGTTTTCCAATAAAACAGCTTATGAGGCAGATTCGCTGCATACAAATTATTTCCTGCGTTCAAATAACACGTCGGTCATGGAAATTCTTGAAGCAAGATGCATGCGGACCGGAAATGCACAAAGAAAATAATTATGTTTTGCCATAAAATTTATGACATCATGAAACAAAGGTTGTCCAATATGCCTTTCGATAAAGCTGACTTCCATAATTATATATCTGGCGTGAG
>CBIHPU010000724.1:0-1923 GCA_966211935.1 uncultured bacterium
AAAGGCCTGAGAATAAGCAGGAAGAACTTGCTGAAAAATACTCCACCAAGGTAATGGAGGCGTTTGCTGTTTTTGATCGTCTTTGTAGATATGAAAAATATTTTGCTGATTTCATTCCCTCAGCAGAGTCGGGAATTTCTGAAACTGAAGCAATTGAATATCATCTAAGAAACTATGTGCAAGAGTTTTATATTTTGCGAGAAAGAATACGTCACATTGTCGATAATCTAAAGGCGGATCTTGTTTATTACAAAATTGGCAATATTGAAGATGTTGAAAATGCCCTTGATCATCTAAAAAAGAATGTTGACCAAAACTTCAAAGAAATCAACGGCAAACTAAGACGAATGCACGTTCATGAAAAATCAATTTCTGATTATGATCTAAGTAGGAGTAAATTCTTTGCGCAGCTTTTATCGGGAGAAATTCCCATACCCAAAAAAACCAAACTAGATTTAAAGAAAGTCCAAAAACTTTACAACAACATAGTAGACTCAAGTAAAATTAAATATACACAGCAGGCCATGCTTAATGCTACTGGACTGAGGAAGGGTAAACAATTTTTTGCCGCTCGCTTCGGCTACATTTTTGCTGAAATTAATGGTCATGATGGGTCAATATTTGATATGAATGCCCATTTAGAAAGAAATTAGATCGATTACTTTTAAGCGCATGACTGACTTCTACACTCTATCGAGCAAAGAGTTGGCAGATATAAATGCGATTTTGGTTAGAAAGACTGAAGTGTCTAAAGATTCATCATGCTTTTGCGTTAGCGGGAAAAAATTTTCATCGTGCTGTCGCTCCTCTCCAAATTTTTGGTTGACAGATAAATTCAAAGATACTTTGTTAGGATTTATAAAGTCCAAAAATTGGGTTGTAGACGAGGAAAGTGTCTCTTTTATATTCCCAACTTTTGAGAAACTATACTTAGATCGTTTAGATTTGTGTGCTCGCCCTAATTGCGGTAGTAAAACAACTATAAACAGTCATGTTTACGGTAAGAAGCACATTCAAGGATATTTGAATGGAATAAAATGTAGGATTCATAATCCTTATTCTACAAGTAGGAATTTCTTCAATGAAACTCATACAGGAAGGGAGCTAACTTATAGGATCTTTTGTAAGAAATGTGACAGTGAACTTTTTAGAAATATAGACAACCCAAGACAAAACACCAAAAATGAAAATAATCAATTTCTACATCTATTAAGAACAATCGTACCAATATCAATTTGTCCGCCAAGATTTATCTCTTTCCCATCAATTCTTACTTGGTCTTAAGGCTGTAATAGAAATTGAGCGCCAAAAGGAGTTGGGTGCAAACGAGACAGTTATTAGTCTGGATTGGTTTATTGCAAACAATAGACGTTACCAGTCCCAATCTCGACTTAGAGAAAAGTTATGGAATATATTTGATAAAAACAGGGGAACGACAGAGATTCCTTTTGTGTGTACTAGGACCTTGGACAGCGATCCTCTCTTTGCGAGCGGTATTGCTAACCCGTCCCATGATTTATTCTCAAATAAAATAACTTTCAAAGCAGATGCTTCAATTTTTTACTATATTGTCCCGAGCGGGAGCGGAAGTGTATATATTACTCTCGCTAGTTTTGATGATGCTTATGAGGCGTTTATTAAACAGTTAGCAAATTCAAGTGATTTTGCTTTTAAGAAGTACATCAATCATCTCGTTAGTCATTGTTCATTGCCTCTACTGCCTGACTCGTTTAACCTTACGAATCGGATGATAGATAAACTCAAAAGAAAGAATGCTTTTCTTCAGAGGTATAAAAATAGGAAACCTTCTGATATCGATTCCAGAAAAATTTATGCACGTTTAATTGCTTAATTCGCAATATACATGCATGTTCAAACAACTGAAAGGGATTTACTGTGTCGTCTTATAATTAATAAATAGGG
>CBIHPU010000725.1:0-1921 GCA_966211935.1 uncultured bacterium
AACAAAACACCGCCACCGGCTCCCGCTATTATCAGTGATTTCTGACGATCCAGCTTTTCCTGATTCAACGCCTTATCTTTATTCAGCAAATTGATCTCCTTTTCTTTCGAATCAAGATCATACAACGATTTCAGGTTGGCCAGTTTAGTATTAAAATCACTTGAGTTAGAGGAGTCACGCAACGCGACTACTTTTTCAAGATGCATTAACGCGTTTTTAAAATCTTTCTTTTTAGTAAAAAGCTGATACAAACTGTAATGAGCATCCTGAAGTTGTTCGGGATCTGTCAGCGTATCTGAATATGCGCGGCCATTTTGCGCGTACTCAATTGCTTTATCCAGTTTCCCCGTGTTAGCAAGATGATCGGCGTAAACCAAATGTCCCACTGCCGCCATTTTATAGTTGCTGTATTTTTTAGCTATTGAAAGAATGAAATCAAGGTATGGAAGAGTTTCGTTCCATCTTTCAAGGCCATGCAACGCGTTCGCTCTGCAGATATAAACTTCCGCCAGGTAAAATGAATCTGAATATAGTTTGCAGATCTCCTCTGCTTTAAGCGCTTCTTCCAATGTTTTGTTGTACTTCTCATCCCGGTTATAACAATTCATCAGATTGATATAAGCGTCCAGCACACCTTTTGTATGCCCATATTTTTTAAAGATTTCCATCGCTTTGCTATATGAGGAAACCGCTTCAATAACATTTCCTTTCTCCTGGTAAATGATGGCAACATTTGTAAGCAGGTTAGCGTCCTGCACCTCATCCTTCAAAATTTTATTCAGGTCAAGACATTTATGCAACAATTCAAGCGCTCTGTCCATATCACCCATTTCCTGGTAAGTGAGCGCCATATTTCCCATAATCACCAATTGATTTTCCTGATGCTGGCTTTGTTTGGCCAGGTCCAATGCCTTTTGAAAATTTTTAATTGCGAGAGGGAATTTTTTCTGAACCAGGTACACTGTGGCCAGGTTGCTGTAAGCGCCAATTAGTTTGTCTGCCCTGCCCTGTTCGATTCTTATTTTAATTATCTCGTTGTAAATCTCAATCGCTTCACTTTCTCTTCCTCTGTCGCGATAAATAAGACCAATTGCCGAGCGGCTGCTGAGATACGCGTTCTGATGATTTATTTTTTTAGAGAGCGCGACACCGAGTTCACCGTAATAGAGCGCGGAATCAGCGTTAACACTTGTATACTGATAAGCGAGTTCGGCATACAACTTTGCTTTAACGGAATCTTCCTTATCGTAACTTTTAAGTTTGCGCAATACGCTGTCCTTTTCATTTTGCGCCAAAAGAAAATGGGAGAGCAACAGCAGCGACAGCACAACTTTAATACGAGATCTCATTTCAGCCCGTAAAATTACAGTAAATAAAAACGCCCCGTTTTGCGGAGCGCTTTCTTTTCGACAAAGCTTTCGACGAAGCATCAGAATTTCGCTTCGGCTTTTTTCTCTTTATATTTTTTTAACTGAGTTTTCAGAGCATCCACGCAGGCGTCAGTAGCTTCTTCAAAAGTGGCGCACTGTTTTTTGGCGAAAACCTCGCTGCCGTTCAGTTTTAAAATAACTTCCGCTATTTTATTCGTGTTATCGCTCGCTTTATCAAGGCGAAGAATTACTTCCGAGTCGAGTATGAACCCGTCGTAAAGAGATTTCAGTTTTTCTAGTTTTTCCTGGATGAAATCAACCAGTTTCTTGTCTGCATCAAAGTGCACGGATTGAATTGTTGTTGTCATAATATACCTCCGTTTATGGTTTTATAGTGAGTAATTAATTTATTTTTTATGCCCGCGGGTGAGCGTTCTTGTATGCTTTTTTCAATTTTTCAACTGTATTGTGTGTGTAGACCTGCGTTGCCGCCAGGCTGCTGTGACCCAATAATTCTTTAACAGCGTTAATGTCGGCACCGTTATTTAGAA
>CBIHPU010000726.1:0-1906 GCA_966211935.1 uncultured bacterium
TCGAATTCTCTGGACTTTTCCGAAGGGAACAAATATTCCAGGATTGCGGCGCCATCTTTCAGGCGCACCAGGCTTTTATGGTGACAACATTTATTTAAGGCACGGATCGTAAGCTCCGCGTCAAAGTCACAGTCTTCGCCCAAAATAATATCGGCGCCAAAATCAGTCATATTCTTGAATTAGGAAGTGAAAAATAAAATGTAGCTCCGGCATCCGCTTTTCCTTCAGCCCATACTTTGCCACCATGCATCGTTGCGATCCGCTTAACCATGGCAAGACCAATTCCTGTTCCTGGAAACTCACTTTCACTGTGCAGGCGCTGGAATACGCCAAAGAGTTTGTCAACGTAAGTCATATTAAACCCAACTCCATTGTCTTTTATATAGTAAATATTTTCTTTCTCGCCCTTGGTTGCGCCAATCACGATTTCAGGTTTTTGTTGTTTAGATGAAAACTTAATGGCGTTGGAAAGCAGATTGGTGAATAATTGTTTGAGCAATGAAAAATCTCCTTTGGATTCAGGAAGATCCAGCGTTTTTATTTCCGCGTTATGTGGTTGGTTTTTTTTGATCTCGTTTATTACAGCGAACACTATGTCATTCATATTGACAGTATCTATCACGATCTCTTTTCTGCTCAATCTCGAAAATGCCAACAAATCATCTATCAGCAAACCCATCTTTTGCGCATTGTGTTTTATCATACTGAAAAGGCGCAGGGCTTCTTCCTTCATGTCTTTTCCATGCTCATCTTCCAGTATTTGTGTAAAACCGTTTATCGCTCTCAGTGGCGCGCGTAAATCGTGTGAAACAGTATAAGAAAAAGACTGCAGTTCATTGTTCGCTGAAACCACTAGTTCTTCTTTCGTTTTTATTTCTTCTTTCAGTTTTTTGTTTTCCTCGCGCAATTGTTGCAATTCCAGAAAAGAATCTATACGTTGTGAAACTGTTTCAGGATCCTTTGCGCCTACTACCACATCAACTGTGTGGGTGCCGAAAGTTTTACGAACCTCATTTTCCTCCTTCTTATCCGAAACAGTAAACAACAATGGAATTTCATGTTTCGCACTGTCCATAATATCATCAAGTATTTTTGGACCTTCCTTTTCAGTGATATGAGGGTCAGAAATTACCAGGTCAACATTTTCGTTTGACACAAGCTTTACACCTTCCTTTCCATCATTCGCTTTCAACACCAGGTGTCCGTGTTCCTGAAGCAAACCGGTAAGTTCGTCAACATCTGCAATTGCGTGATCAAGAATTAAAATTGTCTTTTTCTTATTTTCCATGGAACTATTTGTTCAAGTTTACCTGTCTCAAATTGATTGATCAATCCGTTCATTACATTAAAAAAACATTCCCGGGTAATTCAAACTGATTGGGAAGGAATAAGCGCCAAACGAACTGATTGAAAAAAAATTTAAGTGGACCAGAAATTATTCGCGCTAATTATTAAGGAGAGTAATTATGCAATCAGTGCGGGGAAATTTCAGCGGAATGGCCGTTCGTAATCAGCAAATTTAAAAGAATATTCAAAAACCGCATTCTTGTTTTGAAAACCTATTTGCATAATATTTACAATGCGGCAACTTTTACTCATCTGCTGCAGTTACGTAAATTATAACGACGGAAAACCATTCCTCAAGCATGGCGAAAACATTCCTACGCAACTGCGATCAAAATGACCAATTAAAACTTTAAACCGTAGAAATTTTTTATAAATTGGGGGGCAATGTTTATATAATCACATTATGCTTTCAAAGAAAATGAGGATCACTGAGAATTCCAGCCTTGCTGTGATCAATCCCCCACCGGCATATAAAAGGAAACTCGGTCCATTGCCGCAGGGAGTAAAGATCAGGGAGAAACTAAATAAAAATGAAGAATTCGTTCACCTTTTTGTAAAG
>CBIHPU010000727.1:0-1888 GCA_966211935.1 uncultured bacterium
TTCCTTCATCAAAAATATTTACTGACTCATTTAGCCAGGGAACGAAAAAGCGATTAACAGCAAATCCGTAGGCGTCTTTGCAGGTGATTGCATCCTTACCCGCGAGAACCGAGAAGCGCTTCATTGCTTCGTAAGTTTCATTTGAGGTCTTTTCTCCCGGGATTATTTCTACCAACCTGTTTTTTGCTGCGTGATAAAAGAAGTGTAATCCAACAAAACGTTCTGGATGATTTACATGTTGCGCAAGTTCCGTTACTGAAAAGGAAGAAGTGTTTGTTGCAATTATGCAATCGTTCTTTACTATTCCGCTAAGTGTTTTAAATAATTCGGATTTTGCGTTGGCGTTTTCAAAAATAGCTTCAACAACCAGGTCGCATTTATTTAATTCGTTAAGATTAAATGTTCCGTTAATATTTTTCAGAAATTCTTCAACCTGCTGAACAGTGAAAACTTTTCTTTCAACGCCTTCGTTCAACATTGCTGTGATATTTGAAATTCCTTTCTGCACGAAGGCTTGTTCCCTGTCAGCTAAAATGACATTAAAACCTTCCTGCGCAAATTTCTGGGCAAGAGCGGAACCCATTGTTCCCGCACCAACTACGCCGACTGTTTTGATAGTTTTCATAAAGAATATTTTAATTGTTTAACCAATTCGGTTTACGTTTTTCCAGAAAAGAGTTCACACCTTCATTAGCGTCTTTTGTTTCCATTAACTGATTCACGTAGATGTATTCAAGTTGTGGAAGAAAATTGGAGATCACATGATTGAATTTTATACGTGATGCTTTTACGGCGAAACGAAGCGACGAGGCGCTTTTTGGAATGATATGTTGTTCAATCCAGTTATTTGTTCCGCTTTCAAGCGCTTCTCTGTTTTCAAAAACTTCGTTCAATAAACCAAATTCTTTTCCTTCTTCGGCGGAGATAGAACGGCCTGTAAGCAACATATTTTCCGCTCTTGACAACCCGATTTTTTCGGGAAGGATAATTGAAGCGGGTGGGGGAAACACGCCTAAAACAATTTCAGGTTGTCCCAGTTTTGCAGTCTTATCCGAGAACATTTGATTGCACATCAAAGCAAGTTCCAGTCCGCCTCCAAGGCATTGTCCGCTTATTTTTGCAATGGTAGGAATTGAAAGATCCCGCATTGTAAAAAATAATTGGTGAAAATTTCGAAGCATTAATGCAGCCATATCCTTTTTATGTTCGTCAACGCTGGCTCCGAAAGAAAAATGTTTTCCCGCGCCTTCAAATGTGATCAGCTTCAGTTCCTTGTTATCACGGAATGAGTTAAGCAACTCCTGCAATTCTTCCATCATAACGTGATCAAGAACATTTCCTTTTCCGTCATCCAGGATAACCTGCGCTACAGCATTATTGTGAGTATAATTTATTTTTATCTTTTCCATAATTTATTTTATAAAAGTGGTTTATGCCTTTGCATTTTGAAATTGCGGGGAAATTGTTCTGTGAAGTTCTTCGTTCCATTCCTGGCCCTGTGCCAGCAACTGACGCAGTTTGATAAAGTCTACTTCACGGTTTTCTTTTGGCCCGTCATTGAACGCGCGGAAGCCTGCTTTGGCTTCTGTCATCATATTCAACGCTAACCACTCGCGACTGCTTTCTTTATTCTTATCCCAATGTTCAAGTTTTTTCTTTCTTACTTCACTTAATGTTTTAGCTGTGCAATTAGGAAATGTGTGAAGTATTTTAGCAATCAGTTTGTTCACCGCGTCATCAAGTAAGGAAAGATCCACAATTCCTTTCTCCATCAATTCTTTTCCTTTTTTCAAAGCGTCACCTGTTTTCATTGTTCCGAATACCAGTCTGCCATATTCGTCAGCATAACGGTCAATAACAACTAAGGGATTTGCAATGAATTTTCCGT
>CBIHPU010000728.1:0-1881 GCA_966211935.1 uncultured bacterium
ATAGCAAGTGACATCCAGCTGAATGCAGAAGCAAGTAAACGCTTGCTGTTATCTTTAGCTCCAACGCGGGTCTCTACTGAAACCTGATTGTAATTTTCCATAGTTAGATTTATTTATTGATCAAAGATAAGAAAGAAAAAAACTCAAAAAACCTATTGTTCCCCAATTATCTGCACTGTTGTTCCGTCTATTTCCGGTTTTAGTCTTATCTGGCAACTTAACCTGGATGTTTCAGTGATATTAGGCAGCGTATCGAGAATAGCGTATTCATCATCACTGATAGGATTTAATTTATCGAATCCGGACAAAACTTTAACGTGACAGGTTGCGCACAACGCCATTCCTCCGCATGTGGCAAGAATGTCATAATCGTTTCCTTTGAGAAACTCCATCAGGCTAAGTCCCATATCGGTGGGCGCCTGCAGATCAGTTATACTGCCGTCTTTTTCCTTAACATGAATTGTAATATCGCTCACAAAAAAAATTTGAAAGCAAAGTTACATTTTAAGTGAACACAATAAAGAGAAAATCAGTCTTGATGGCGAACAATAAATCTTCTGCTGCAACGCACATCTTTATTTACAAACTGCAGAATATACATTCCATCGCCAAGACCGGAAACATCAACTGCGTTATCTTTCATAACAGTAAAACCACTAATGGCTCTGCCTGACAGATCGAAAATTTTTATATCAGAAATCTTTTCTGTTCCCGCTACGCGTAACACTTTGGAAACAGGATTTGGGTAGAGATATATTTTCGGATCCTGCTGCGCCACTTCTTTTACGGAGACAGGCGTATTGTATTTGCACAATTTAACGCAGCTCGTATCAACGGTGTACATCCACAGATCATTAAAATAGTCGCCGTTTTCCCCAATACCACCAAACAACCATAAGTTTCCGGTACTGTCTCTAAATGGTAATGCTCCTGAACGCGGACAAGGTAAATTAGAAGGTGAGGAAACTCCTTTTACGCCATAACTACACGGACCATTTGCATTGGCAGATCCGGACAACCAGGTGAAATCATCCTGTTCCGTATTCACATACCAGAGATCGTTATAAAAAAATGTTATTCCTGATGTTACTAATCCACCCATAAAAAAACATCCGCATGAATCTCCCCACGAAGCGCGGTTACCGCTGCGGGCTAAAGGCATATTGCCGCTTGTATCACAAACCGCAATATAATTTCCGAACTGCGACGGACTTGGAGTTCCTGCGACCCAGGTCCAGAGACCAGTACTCATATTGTACTTCCAGGCGTCAGTAGTTAATGTTGCATTAGGATTAGTCACAGATGTTCCATACAAATACAGATTATCCTGTCCATCAATGTAGCGTGTAAAACTATAGCGTCCGCCCGGCTCATTCAAACTATCTTCTACTCCCTTTACTCCATAATTTGCGCGTTCGTTGTTATTTGATGTTCCGCTCATCCATATCCACTGGTTCAATCCAATTTCATATTTCCATAAATCATTTTTATAATCGTTGTTCCCGATCAGACCTCCATATAACCACAAATTGTTCGTCGAGTCAACCCAGGTTGCAGCATTATTGTGACGCCCCGCGGGAAAGTTGGTTAAAGAAGCAACGCCCTTTGTTCCATAACTTCCAATTGAATTAATTGTATCTGGTCCCGCCATCCACGTCCACTCATTGGTTACTACTGAATACTTCCAAAGATCAGCAAGCTCTCCGGTAGTTCCATTTTTATCTAATCCGAGTCCGCCAAACAACCAAAGGTTTCCCGTCTTGTCTGTCCAGGTCATAGCGCCATGCGATCTTGCGCCTGGTGTATTTGCAGGTGAAGAGATCCCTTTAGTTCCATAAGTCCCGGCTTGTGCCGCAGACGCCGTGCCGCTCATTAACCCCC
>CBIHPU010000729.1:0-1863 GCA_966211935.1 uncultured bacterium
ACTCTGCCACTCCTCTTTATGAAATTCTGCCGAATTTAATTTTTTTATTTTTCCATTTACGATTTTATAGATCCCAGAATTATTCGTACCACAATAAATAGCGGAATCTCCTTTATTATGCAAACAAAAAACAGATGTATTGTTATTGCCGTCAAGTTCATCAAAACGCTGAAGAATTTTTCCTTCGCGGTTCAGTTTAAAAAATCCGCCTCTGAAAGTTCCAACCCAAAAATTATCATTTTTATCCTGAGTAACACTAAAAACAAAATTCGACCCGAGGCCATTGCTCGTATCAACAGTAATGAATTTTCCGTCACGATAAATCTTTAAACCCAAAGACGCTGTAGGAATCCAGATATCACCATATGAATCGACAAAAAGATTGTACACAACAGTATGCTCTACGCCTTCCCTACCCTGGAATTTTTTAAATGTAACTCCATCAAAAAGGCATAGTCCATCTACGGTTCCAATCCAAAGGTTGTTGTTTTTATCTTCAGCAATACTGGTTACGTCATTGTTGATGAGCCCATCAATTTTAGTGTAGGTTTTAAAATCCTTTCCGTCAAACCGACAAAGTCCTCCTCACTGCGTTCCGAACCACAAATAACCGTTGGCGGACTGCATAATACTGTTTACGCTTGAATTACCAAGTCCATTTTTTGTGTTGTATTTTTTGAAATTGTAAAGCTGCGCGGATACAGGCCGTGCAAATAACATTACCAGGAGCAGTAACAGTGGAAAACCAGAATGAAGTCTAATGAACCGGTTTAGCATAAGTCGTAAGGAGCAAATTTAATGAAAAATACGGCGAACAGAAACGGAAAATCTATAAGAAAAACCAACCATTTATGGTTTTATAGGTTTAATTACAGCTGCGGGTCCATATTTGTTAATTATTTCCTGTGTGTCGTCGTAGGCCTGCTTCATCTTTTTAACCAGACTCGAGTCGAGCCAGTTTGGAATTTTTGCAGGATCATTTGCAAAAGCAGAAGGAAAAATAATATGTTTCTTTTTAACGGTGCGTTCTCCGCGATATACCCAGGTAGGCACAAACTCCGCTTTTTTTACAGAAGCCCGTTTTTGTGTGAGATTCCTGGAAAGATGAAGTGTAAGAATAACACCTGCGTCAGTGTAGCGCTTGTTCTGATTTGAAAAGAAATTTCCAAGACTCCACGCAACAAAGCAGGTATCAGGATGTGATACATCAGGTTCGAGCCAGCGAAGCGGTCCTACAACGTGAGGATGCGCTCCGATAACGATATTTGCGCCAGCGTCCCTTGCCCATTTAACAGCTTTTTTCTGTGACTCTATTGGTTCCGCCATATATTCGGTTCCATAATGGTAAAACACCAGGATGAAATCCGGCTTCAGCAATTTTGCTTTTTTTACTTCAGTGAAAATTGCAGATGAATCAATAACATTCAACATATACTTATGCTGCGCAGATGGATAAGCGCCGTTGGTACCGTAAGTATAATTCAGAACAGCGATGCGGATACCTTTAACGTTCAAAACGCGAATGGAATCATGATCCGACTGCGATGAGAATGTTCCGGTATAGCCAAGATTATTTTTCTTTACCTGTTCAATCGTTCTGAGCAACCCTTCTTCACCAGTATCCATGCTATGATTGTTGCTCATCACAAGAAAATCAAATCCGTTTTCTTTTAAGGCCTCAACATATTGGTCAGGCGCGTTAAAAGCGGGATAACCCGCAAACGGCATTCGTGTGCCTGCTGTTGTCAGCTCCAGGTTACCGATGGTTACGTCTGCATCAGACAAATAAGGCTTCACATATTCAAAAGAAGGATTAAAATCATAACCGTTCTCAGTTTTGGAATTTGTTGTTTGCGGCATATG
>CBIHPU010000730.1:0-1861 GCA_966211935.1 uncultured bacterium
ACTAACTTAATAACTGCCTCACCTACCGGCGGAACCGCTCCATTCAATTACAACTGGAACCCAGGAATCAGCTCAACAGCAACAGGTCCTGCAACATCAGCCGGCACCTATACGGTAATTGTAACGGACCAGAATGGATGTATGGACACTTCGAACATTACACTTTCCATTTCGACTCCTTCTGTTAGCGTAACAGCTACCGATCAGACTATTTGTCCCGGTCAGTGCGAGCAATTAATGGTGACCGGAAGTTCCGGGCTTGTTTATTCATGGTCACCATCAATTACGTCAACCAACGATACTGTTCAGATCTGCCAGCCAGCAAGCTATACAGTTACCGGAACAAACGCTTCAGGTTGCACTGCCAACGCAATTATCACAGTTGCCGCAAACCCGGTACCGATTGCTGATTTTGATTTCACACCGCCGCCTCCCGCAGATCCGAACGTTCCCATTTATTTTGTCGACTCTTCAACTGTAAGTTCAGGCAGCATCGTAGACTGGCAATGGAGTTTCGGCGACGGAGACACTTCACAGTTACCGATTACGACCCACACTTATACTGAAGGCGGCACTTTCCCGGTCTCGTTGATTGTAACCACTGCCGAAGGCTGTAAGGACACTATTATTAAATTCTACACGATTGACGTGTTGATTACAGCGCCAAATATTATCACACCAAACAACGATGGTAAAAATGATTATCTGTTTTTCAAAGGACTGGAATTTTACACCAACAATAAACTTATCATTTTCAACCGCTGGGGTGATAAGATATTTGAGCAGGATAATTATATGAATACATGGGACGGCAAGAATCACACTGATGGAACATATTATTACATACTTGAAGTTCCGGATGGCAAGCCAAACACTATCTATACCAGTTATTTTCTGATCACCCGTTAAATATTGACAATTTGTTAGATTAAAATCCCCTGACGAAAAGATCAGGGGATTTTTTATTTTTATATACGATTTCCGCACAGAATATAACGAGGGAAGAAGGAATTAATTTTAATGCGAAAAAATTGAAGAGGCTAACACATATAATATTTTTCAGTTTTATCGCGGGATCAATTTTTGCACAGGACAGCATTTCCATTCTTAAAAACCTGGATTATCGCATAGCGGATTCAATCGCGCTGAATTTTCCAAAGAAAAAATACAAGTCGTTTACTGAAGTTGCCGGCCCTTTGTGCGAACCATTAAAAACGGAACACGAAAAATTCAGGGCCATTTTCAGGTGGATAACAGACAATATTGAATACAACAAGAACGCGAGCAATGTTGCCGACGCAGATAAGATTGTGCGTAAGAACAAAGCTGTTTGCGAAGGTTTTTCAACCTTATTGAAAGATATGTGCAACAGCGTGAACATAGAATGTGAAGTAATTGTAGGTTATACAAAAACAGAAGTACGCGACATCAACAAAAAACTAAAAAAAACGGATCATGCCTGGAACGCGGTGAAATTATATGGCACCTGGTACCTGGTGGATGTTACCTGGGCAACAAGCAAGTACAATATTGTTTCGAAGAGGTTCGAGAAAAAATTTGATGAACATTATTACATCACAGATCCGAAAAAATTTATTTTGGATCATTTTCCCCGGGATAAAAAATGGCAGTTGCTGGACAGACAGGTAAAGCCAAGGGAATTTACGAGCTGGCCGCTTTATTACGCCGATTATTTTCATTTCAATTTTGAAAGCATTTCCCTCAGCAAAGGAAAGTTCAGGCAAAAAGTAAATAAACCGGTCACAGTAACGTTTGTTACAGAGGCACCAATAACCGAGGCCTGCCTGCTTTTAAACACCGACCGTTACGTTACTCCTCTTTCTATACGCAAAACCGGTAA
>CBIHPU010000731.1:0-1859 GCA_966211935.1 uncultured bacterium
AGATATCCGCGGCCTCCTGGTATTTGTTCTGCTTCAGCAGAATGAACGCCTTCTTCATTAAAATATCATCCGCCAGAGAATGATCTTCGAACATAATATTAATTGAGTCCATTCTTCTAACAGCTTCTGCAAATTTGTTCTGTCGAATAAGAAGTTCAGCTGATGAGAACCATTGAAGTGGAACCGCGTTGGTATCTATTCCAATCGCATCACTGATAACAAGCGACAGATCCATTGCGTCATTGGCAATCAATTTGGAAGTCGCGCCTTTTAAAATATCAAGTTGCGCTTTTGCCCATTTAAAATCTCCTGTGTAATAAGAAACTTTCGCGTTGCGGAACTTTGCTTCCTGTCCAATCGGTTCGTGTTTAAACGTTTTATCAACCTGCGAATAAAGAAGAGAAGCATCCCAGATGTCCCCGGAAATTAAAAGTATGTCACCAAGTTCAAGTTTAAGATCAGCCTGTGTGTTTTTATCGATTCCCGGATTAGAGATCGCGCTGTTCAATAATTCAATTGCAGTTGAATCTTTACCGAGATAATATGCTTCAAGCCGGGCAAGTTTTTTTGTGAGCGGAAAAGTAACGGGACCGTTATCAAATTTTTTGATGGTGGATGTAAGCCTTGATTCAAGATCGGAAAGATCCTGCTGGGTATAATTGGCGGAACGCGTTACTTTCTCATAGAGGACATTCGCAGATTCAACCACGGCCTGATCATAAAACACATCTGAACCTTTATCGATAACATATTGATAGCAACGTTGCGCCACTTCGTAATTTCCAGCCGCTAAACTTGCTTTACCCAGATCCATTAAACGAAATCCGTTTTCTTTTTTTCGTTTATCAAGCGCCTTGCTTTGAATGTAGGCTCCATCAAAATCTTTTTGTTGCAACTGTATCCACACAAGAAACTCAGAAAAAATTGTTTTTTCAGGATCAGACTGAATTCTCTTCAGCAATTCAGTTTTCAAAACAGGATTATTTATTCCTCCTTTTTCTTCATCGTAACCCAAAGCGCTTGTCAATCGCGTCTGGACCATATATAATTCAGCTTCCCCTCTTGTTTCCAGTGCATCCAGGTATTCATTTATCATGCTTTTGATATCGCCTTTAACCTGGTACACATCTGCGATCTCGTAATGAAATGGATATGCGCCTTCGTACATTTTCCTTCCTTTAAGGTAGGTTTGTATAGCAAAATCATACTGTTTCGCGTTAATAAAAGCCTGCGCGAGGTTGTATACCTGGTTCACGTCGTCAAGTTCTTTTATCGCCTTCTGATACTGCTCATCGGCTTTCTTTTTGTCGTCACCATTGGCAAGGTACACATCGGCAAGATCAATGTAAATTCCCAGCATGTCGGGATTGTTCTTCAATTGTCTCTTTGCAATTTTTTCCGCGCGCTTAAAATCTTTTGTCATTACAAGGCACTTGAAATAATTCGGATAAAACTGCCACGGGTTTTTATCATAAAGTTTTTCGTAATACACAATTGCCTTATCGTATTCCTTGTTATTGAAAGCCTGCAAAGCAAGTTGCTCCTCCGTGCTTTGCGCGAAGAAAAACACAGGGAAGAATAACAGAATTAATATTTTGATGGCCTTGCTCAATTGCTTTCTTATTTGTTTATTTCTGGCTGAAGCAGATCAGGCGGAACCGTTCCGTTGTTTATCTTTTTAATAAAAGTTTCTACCTCAACTTTCAGACTGTCATATTTCTTTAGTTCTACCGGTACAACACGCGTATGAAGTTTCATTGCAGCAATAAGTTTTTCATTTGCTTCTTTTTCTGAAAGGACATATTTTTTCGCGCTGTCGCTGCTTCCGATATTACGGTTACTCAAGTCATATGCCAGGT
>CBIHPU010000732.1:0-1857 GCA_966211935.1 uncultured bacterium
AATATAACCTCCGTTGTTAGTAATGTTATTTCCTTCAACAGCGCTCCACAAATGGATCATTTCCACTCCTTTTTTCATTCCGATTCCATAGATCTCCGCTACAAATTGACCTCCGATAAAACTGTTTACACCAACTCCATATAAATTATCGGTTGTAGCATTGGTATAGCAAATGTTTGTTTCAGTTACAGCGGCCTTCAGCGCGTTGCTGCCCGTTCTGTTATGATAACTGTTTGCAGCAGCAAGTCGCGTGTTCAGATAAGTGAGGTTATCCTGGAAACCTCCCGCGGCTGTTAGCTTGGAAGGGATCTGGCTGCGTGTGTGTGTGCCTGACCCAAACGGATACGTATGAAAAGAGTAAATGTCCAGGTAATAATTTCCATTCGCGTCCTTTCCTGTAATATCATCCGGTCCGCCAGGTGTGGTGAGTCCTGTTACAATTGCTTGTTTGAAACTTGCAGTTTCAGGACCTATAATTTTAATTGTCGGATCAACCTGTTTCATGGCGGATGCGAATGTTTTAAAATAGCTTGCAATCTGCGCCGATGTTGAATAGGAATAACTAAGATTGGGTTCGTTGGCAATGATCCAATATTTTACATTGCGTCCCATTGTAATATTGATGTACTGAACAATATCAGCTGCTTCCTGGGCTGTATAATGGTAATCCCAGAACGCAACCTGCAAAATAGGTTCCATGTTATGAAGACGAACTGAATCTACTATTCGAAGGTATTGGTATTTAGTAGGCTTGTTCTGGTCAGGGGCTATACCGCCGTAGCGGATTGTTTGTGCTCCGCTTTCTTCTATCTTCTGCCAGTTCTTATGAAGTTTTCCGTTCTTGATGCAGGATGGAACGTTGCAGTTATTTACGTTCCCTATGGTGTCAGCCATCCAGGCATTCACACTAAAAAGATTTCCTGAAATTTGTTGCGCTATTGCTGAATTAAAGAATCCGAAGCCGCTGATTAAAAAAAATAAATACTGAATTGAAGAGCTTTTAAATCTTTGAAACATTTTTTCCTCCTGCACTAAATCGTTCTACACTAAAGATTTCACCGACAAGGATTTTTGTCCTTTCTTGTCTTAAAGATATATGAGTTTGCTCATACGTTCTTTATCATTAACACAGATTAAAAAAAGTTTAACAGCATTTAGCGAAAATAATTTGGTGGACGTTTTTTTCTGATCAAAATGATAGAGAAAATTATCATATTGATAAGAAATGAGCGATTAATATAATCCGGATCCCACAAAAAAGCCGGGAAGAAAATAATTATTCAATTAAATATTTTGACTTTACCGTCAGAAAATAAAAAAGGGATAACCGTATATGGATATCCCTTTAAAAATAATAACTGTAATCAGGCCTTTGCTTTTAATAATGCAATTTCAAGCACTTCCATCATATTGGATACATAATGAAAAGTCAGACCTTTCAGATATTCAGGCTTGATGTCATCAACGTCTTTACGATTGTCATCCGCAAGAATTATTTCTTTGATTCCCGCGCGTTTTGCGGCAAGAATTTTTTCTTTTATTCCGCCTACAGACAAAACTTTTCCACGTAATGTAACCTCGCCTGTCATTGCTATACCGCGCTTCACTTTTCTTCGGGTAAATGCAGATGCTATTGAAGTCAGCATGGCGATTCCTGCGGAAGGGCCGTCTTTAGGTGTAGCGCCTTCCGGAACGTGGAGGTGAACATTATAATTATCAAAATCTTCTTCGGGAATTCCAACCTGCTGCGCATGACTTTTCAAATACTCAAATGCGAGTGTAGCGCTTTCCTTCATCACATCTCCCAGATTACCGGTTAAAGTAAGTTTTTGGGTTTTCCCTTTAGAAAGTGAAGTT
>CBIHPU010000733.1:0-1854 GCA_966211935.1 uncultured bacterium
CTATCCTTCATCAACTGATAAGTTGCCTGCGTAACCAGGTTGCCTTTTTCTGGCTCTTCTCCAATATTGAGCAAGGCAATTTTAGGATCCTTTATCTTATGTACGAATTCAGCATATAATTTTCCAAGAATTCCAAACTGATACAATACTTCCGGTTTGCAATCTGCATTTGTTCCCACATCCAGAATAATTCCAAATCCACCCGTTTCCTTTGGAAGAGCAGTAGCGATGCAGGGACGCATAACTCCAGGTACAGTTTTTACTGAGAACATTGAACCAACCAGCATTGCCCCGGTATTTCCGGCGCTTGCAAAAGCCTGAATTTCGTTGTCCTTTAAAAGTTTGAAACCAATTGCAATGGACGAGTTGGGTTGCTGTGAGAACGCTTTTGTGGGGTGCGCTCCCATCGGGATAACTTCAGTTGTATGAACGTAATCGAAAAGATTTTCGTCAATATTCTTTTCTTTGAAAAAGTCTTTTGCGGCTTTTTCATCACCGATCAGGACGATCTTATAATTATCCGGTAATGCCTTCTGGGCTAAAACTGCTCCTTCAAGTTCGTTGAGCGGAGCGAAATCCCCACCCATAATATCCAATCCTATTTTCATACCTGATTACTCCCGTAAAAGAAGCGGCTAAAAAACAAAAAAATGCAATTATATCCTACTATAAACCTTTAACTTTTGAACAAAAAAGGCACAAAATTCTATGAAAAATGTGTTTTTAAACAAAAAAACAGGCGTTTTGCCTGTTTTTTTCGAAAATTGAGCGATTTCTTACTTTTCAGCTTTTTCCATCACCACTTTACCTTTATAGTAAAGTTTTCCTTCGTACCAGTGTGCGCGGTGCCAAAGATGGGCTTCGCCTGTTTGCTGGTCTATACCGATGGTTTTAGCAGTGTCCTTAATGTGGGTCCTTCTTTTGTCCCTGCGGCTTTTGGAAATCTTTCGTTTGGGATTTGGCATGACTTCTAGTTTTTGTTTTGTTACTTACTTCTTATTGTTATTCATTCAACCTGCCGTCTGAGGGACGCAGATTAGTTTTCATTTATTTTAATGTTCTTCAACTTCTCCCAAACCGGGTTTACGTCTTCAGAAAGGTCTTCTTTTTCTTCTTCAGTCTCAATGGCGTTCAGTTTTTCAAGCGCCTCAAAATCGCATTCAATGGAATCATCCTCTTCACACGGAACACGTTTTATTGGCAGGGCCAGGACAACGAATTCGTAAAGATAATGCGAAACATCCACTTCTGTTTCTCCGTGTGAAAGAACAACTATCTCATCTGTGCTTTCTTCCGGGTTTCCATGTTTTACCACAACCGTTTCGCGAATATCAATTGGCAAGGGCCTTTCAACACCGCAACGGTCACAGGGAACATCAACCGATCCCTCGAGGTGAAAGTTTAATGTCAGCACATTGTTTTGTTTCACCACTTCAATTTCAGCACGGATATCCGCCTTCTGGATCTCAGAATTTTCTAGACCTGCAAAGAACTTGTCCGTAATCTCCATTTCAAAAATGTGAGATCCAACGGGCAGACCACCAAACTGTATTACATACTTATTGCTGCCCATTGCTTTTTCCTCCTTTAAAAAGGGAGGCAAAGATAATAATTTACAATGATTATAGGACAAAATACTGTTTATATAGGTGGCAGATTAGCAAATATTTAAGATAATTGTTAAGGTTGAAAGGTGAATTTTGGCTTCAGGCCGTGTTTTCTGAGTTTTTTATGAAAGCGACGGTGTTGAGCAGGGTCGACCGGAGTTGTGTTTAAAGATAGACTTCAGTAAGAAGATTTGTTTAGGAAATTCGTCGAAGGGGACGTCGACCGGAACGTCGGCCGACATTGGGT
>CBIHPU010000734.1:0-1850 GCA_966211935.1 uncultured bacterium
ATCTTATTTTTTAATTCAGATTTTTCTTCAAGGATCTTATTGGCCGCAATGGCAGCCATATCAGACATCACGAACTCGGGAGTGGTATGAAAACGGGACCTTACGCCAGTCCTTTTAAAGATATCTTCGGGCGAATTGCCAAATCTGGCAGAAAGTTCCTCGTTTGTTATACGTTTTTCCGGCAAAAAATACGCTAACTCTGAAATCTTAATACCTCCCATTTTTTGCGTTTGCCTCTTTTTCTAAAATTAATTTTAATTATTAAATTAGCAAAATAAACAAGATTCCACGTTAAAAAAATACCGTAAAGAAATTCGGTACGGAATTTGAACCTCAGACAAAAAAAAACAAAAACTTCACCAATGAAAAAAATCCTATTCATTTTTGCATTTGTACTTGCCATTGGCGCAGCAAAAGCTCAGTCTAACCTTACACTTGTTATCAATGACAAGGTGGAGAAAGGTTATTTTAAACAGGAAAGTTATAATAACTGGGTTGTCCAGGGCCTATCAAACGCTACTGATGCGGAGAATTTTCTTAAGAAAATTAAAGCCAACACAAATATTAAGACGGCAAGCATTACTCCTGCAGCTAATGGAGAATACACGTTGTCGCTTGCAGTGAACAAGATTTATGATGCGAAATACTTTAAGCGTTTAATGGCCGGATGCGGCGTTAAATATGCTGTAGTGAATGGTAAACAGGAAGAACTTAAACCGGCTACGGCAGCTTCTAAATGATTTAATTAAGAAGAAAATTAAGGGAACCCGATCTTGAATCGGGTTTTTTTATGCTGTTATTTTAAAGGAATTTCAATAATAACAGTGGTACCCCTGTTAATTACGGAATCAAACTCAACGGTTCCGTTCAGAAAGCCTATACGGGAAATAATATTTTTCAATCCAATTCCTTTGGCGGAGTTGATTATAGATGCATCAAAACCTTTACCGTTGTCTTCAGCCATTATTATGAGTTCTTTTCCGTGATTGATCAGTTGCAGGTTCAAAGTTGTAGCCTGTGCGTGACGAATACAATTACTCGCTATTTCCTGTAACACCCGGTAAATAACAAGTTCAGTAGTCTGTTCCAGCCGATTATCCATTCCAACAAATTCGGTTGTGATGTTCAAAGCGCCGGTTGCATTGATCTTGTCAGTAAAACTTTCCAGCGCCGCATTAAGACCATGATTATACAACGATCCCGGCATCATGTTGTGAGAAATCGCTCTAACCTCTCTCACTGAATCGTCAATCATGTTCATTGCGTTCACCACAAATGTGGTTAAGTCCTCTCCGCTTGAAGGTTCGGTTGCGCTTACCCTGCTTAGATTCAGTTTCGCCGCAGATAACATCTGCCCCACTCCGTCGTGCAGATCGCGCGCAATACGAATACGTTCCTTCTCTTCAGCTTCAATAATCGCTTTATTACGGATTTCCTGTTGCTTCAGCAGTTCAGCGTCAAATTTCTGCTTTTGTTTCTGCTTGTTGCGCTGATAAAGAAAATAGATTCCTATAATTGCAATTATAAATAATGCCGATGAAATAAAAATTATATTTTTTCGACGTGCAAGCTGAAGGTCTTTCACCGTGTTTTCCTTCTGTAATTTGAGATTCTCATTCTCTTTCTTTTCGGCTTCGTATTTCACCTGCATTTCAGCAAGCTTTTCGGTATTGGCATTATTGTAAATCGAATCTTTGATTGCTGCATACTTTTCCATATAGCTGAGGCTTGTCTGAAAATCATTTACAGCGGCATATGCATTAGCCAGCTTCGCATAAACAGAATGAAGGTTGGGGTAATTCCTCAATTCCAATAAAATGGATTCAGCCTTTTTCAGATAAGCTATGCTT
>CBIHPU010000735.1:0-1845 GCA_966211935.1 uncultured bacterium
TTTAAATTTAACGGATTGGAATAGAATTGTGAGAAGCCAGGATCCTGCGCTAAAGCTGTAACAGATGAAATAAAAAATAAATATAAAAGCGCCTTTCTCACCCCCCAAAGATACATTTCTCCCTTGTTAAGAAGATCGGGGTTTAATGCTTTTCGACAGAATTCTTACTTCTCTCTACAGGAATATTGATTATTGCCTGATGAGCAATTTCTGCGTGTAAACACCTTCGCTGGTCTTAACTTCTACCAGGTAAGTTCCTGCAGGATATTTATCAGCAAAAAGGAAAACATTTTTTTCTCCCTGGCTGATTTTTCCATCGAAGATCAGTTCGATGTTTTGTCCGAGTATGTTTTTCAAAGTGACAGAAACACTCTGATCCTTCTCTGAAACAAGTGGTATGCAGGTTACTGACGAAGCAGGGTTCGGATAAATGGATTTCATCTCAAAATTTTCAGGAGATGAAATGCTGCTTACGTTGCAGTCAATGGTGAACTTGTAACTTCCCTGTGGCGCAACGATGGGGCGGACAACGGTTTTACCTCCTGTTGAAATTGCCTGTATGTAATAGAAAACAGTTGTGCCGGCAGTTTGAGCAGGAATATTTGCAGTCCAGGTATCTCCGCCTGAATTAGTCATTGAAATAGAATTCTGAAAACCTAAAGTTGTGTCGGTTGTCCAGTAAACAGTTGCATTTGCAATTCCAGTCGCCTGGAAAATATCTGCTGTGATTGTATAAGGAGAGCTTGTATTGCATGTGTTTTCCAATGGCTGATGTTTTATAAGCAGAGGATTTGGTACACCAACGTTGTGCGTGATGCAATGAATGGCTCCGCTTAAAGAAATAATGTTCGCGCTGGTGTTATCGCAGTCAATTCCGACAATATTATATCCGGGGAGAGCTTCATTCCAGATCCTTAAAGCAGTTGTGTCATATTGCGTATAATAGGTTGGAAGGATCACAGTCTTGTTTACGAATACGGCGTTGGTGTAAGTGCAATAATCTCCACCCGAACTTGGATATTGTCCGTTTTTATCAGGGGGCATTGGAATACGGATCACTTTATATGGAGTTCCATAAACCGAATTGAAATTTGAAGTTATGTACTGAAGATTTGCTTCGATCTGCGGGCCATCTGAAACTCCGTTTGGATATTGACCAACAAGAAGTGTTTGCTCATCCAATAATTTCATATGCATATCAATATGGTGTATTCCATCATACGGCAGAACCGGGAATCTGATGTACCTGTTAATGCCCATAAATTTTTTCATGATGGTATCTATCTGCGCCCCACTTAATGTTGGATTCTCCTGGTCAGTTAAAGCGGACGAGAAACCGGTTCCAAATCCGTCACTCATAAAATTTCCACCGGTGTGCACTAAATCGTAGGGCGCAACAGAAGTTTCATACACATCCACATTCAGAAAATTTCCAAGACGTGAAGCCATGGTATCATCTTTTGGTCGGGGACGATTATAATGCCAGTCAACAAGAAAAAGATCATCAACATTATTTCCATAAACTGTGTTTTGACCATAATCACGCATCCAGATTGAATTGAACGGAGCTATCATGTAACGCACATTTGCGAGCGGAACATTTCCAGAAGTAAGGTAACTTTTAACTGTATTGCTGTCGCTGCAGGTGATGATGACTTTTGTTTCAGCAACTGCATTACGAACAATTTCACGTAAAATAGAAGTATAGCTCGTCCACGTAATTGTTAAGGCTTGTATCTCTTCCCATTCCGCCGCTGTTCTTATGTTCGGATAATTTGGCGGAGTTTTAAAACCGCTTCCTGCAGTAAAAACTGTATTGCCTGAGCCACTGCTTAAAATACTTTG
>CBIHPU010000736.1:0-1842 GCA_966211935.1 uncultured bacterium
ATACTGTTACCAGCAGAAGTAACGGCGCTTGAAAAAATGTTCCAGCATAGAAAACCGGAAAGAACAAAAACAGGGTAGGAGATATTTTGGGGAAGATCCGCCGAGAATTTGGAACCAAGAATTATGGTAAAAACGAGCATTAGAATGAGGGGCTGAAAAATTACCCATAAGACTCCCAGCACAGTTTGCTTGTATTTAACTTTTATATCACGCCAGGTGAAAAAATATAATAATTCGCGGTGACTCCAGAGCTCTTTAATACCTAACGTAAATCGCGAAACCGGTTTTATCTCGTACTCCATAGTGAACAATGTAAATTTACTAATATTTACTTATGTTTCATTCTAATTACGGTTGTTTTTAGCTTAATATTTCTGTAATTTCACAGGTGAATTAAACTGTGAAAATCCTCTCTTTTTTTTTAGCGAAATCAATTGTGCGGGCGAAATTTTCTTCCCGTACCGGTTTATTCGTTCCCGGTGCAAGACGAATTTTTCAAAGCTCCGTGTTTACACTGATTTTGTGTTCGACTTTCCTTAGAGGACAGAATAATTTTACTCCTGATTCAATAGCGGGATTGCAACTCTGGCTTACTGCAGACAGCGTGTACCTTTCCGGCGCATCTGTAATTGATACATGCTATGATCTTTCTCCCGCGAAAAATCATGCTTTTATGGGAACCGCTACTAAAAGGCCCATAAGCGTTACGGATGGTTGCAGCGCGCATAAATTGATGCGGTTTGATGGAACAGATGATTATTTGCAATTTAATAACACTTCAATTCAAACCGTTTTTTGGGTTTTAAAGGAAGATAGTAATGCTACGGCCACCTTCCGTCCTTTAATGGGGCATTCAGGGGCGTATGATTTTTTTCGCGGATCAAATAAGTATATGTGGCATTCCGGTAATACGAACCCTGCAATAAAAGCCGGGATTACCCGAATTAATTCCGTGCAGGTAAATGGTGAACAAACTACTGTTCCAACCAAATTGTCAATCATAAGCCTGGTAACAACAGGGCCTGTAAGTGCTGAATTTCTTGGTAACGATAGAAATGCCGCGGGAACTGTATGGGATGGAGATATAGCTGAAGTTATAATTTATAATCAGCAATTGAGTCCTGTACAAGTTCAGAAGATTGAAGATTATCTGCGATACAAATATTCGGAAGATGTTACGCTTGGCATGGACATCGCCATGAGTAATACGTATTGTAACCCCGTGCTTGATGCAGGAGCCTGTTTTAAAACTTTTAATTGGTCGACTGGAGATACAACACAAACTATTACAGTATCACAAAGTGGAAGTTTTTCTGTGCAGGTTACCGATATCTTCGGATATTCTTCAAGTGATACTGTTGTCGTTAATATCTCAAGACCCGCTCATTTTTTTCTTAACGACTCTGTTTTTTGCGCCGATTCTGTGATCTGGAATTCAAACCTTGATAACAATAATTTCAATTTTCAATGGCAGGATAACTCAACGGATTCCTTTTTAGTAATCAATAGCAGCGGTGAATATTTCGTCACGATCACAGATATATTTGGATGCGCACAAACATCAGATTCCGCTTACATCATCATTGACAGTTTCAGTCAATCCGCTACACTTGGCCCCGACACCGTTTTCTGCGGAAGCCATTTTCTGACCCTGCAGAATGCATCTTCAACTGTTACATATAACTGGACCGGAGGGATTAATAATGATTCACTTTTGGTAACTGCGAGTGGCCAATATATTGTTTCAGCTTCTTCAGTAAATAATTGCGTTCTGAACGATACTGTAAATATTGTTATTCAACCTTTACCCGTTGTTAATCTAGGACAAGACACAACTACTTG
>CBIHPU010000737.1:0-1839 GCA_966211935.1 uncultured bacterium
CGCTATCACTGTGTTCTCACCAATTTCAACATTATGTGCAAGCTGAATCAGATTATCGAGTTTTACGCCTTTGTGAATTATTGTGCTGCCAATTGTTGCGCGGTCAATACAGGTTCCTGCACCAATTTCAACATTATCATGAATAACCACATTGCCTATCTGCGGAACCTTGGTGTAATTTTCAGTGCCCGGTGCAAATCCAAATCCATCAGCGCCGATAACTGTATTAGCGTGAACGGTGCAATTGTTTCCAATCACGCATTCATGATAAATTCTTACGCCGGAAAATAATGTTGTATTGTCGCCGATCTTAACTCCATCACCAATATAAACGTGGGGATAGATTTTAACGTTTTTACCTAACTGAACATTTTCACCAATGTAAGCGAACGCGCCAACATAAATATTTTCTCCGTACTTAGCAGTTGAATGAATGTGCGAAGGTTGTTCAATTCCGTTTTTAATTTTTTTCTGGCTGTTATAGAATTCCAGCAATCTTGCAAAACTTGTATAAGCATCATCAACTTTAATAAGTGTGCAGGTGCTTTTAACAGGTTTCTCAAGTTCCAGCGATTTGTTAACGATAACAATACTTGCGTCTGTTGTGTACAGATACGGATTGTATTTGGCGTTAGCGAGAAATGAAAGGGTTCCAGGTGCGCCCTCTTCAATTTTAGAGAGCGAGCTGACTTTTACATCAGGGTTTCCTGCTATTTCTCCACCCAGTAACTGAGCGATCTGCGTCGCTGAAAATTCCATCCTGCAAATTTAAGGGATTTTAATGAAAAAGGATGATTTTGCCTGTCAATTTAGTATTTGGCATAAAGGGAGAGAATAGTGTTTTATTTAAAGAGTTTATGACCTTGTGAAAGCACACTATTCTGTTGCAGTATTTGAAAATGCTTTCTAAATTGCAGTATGAACAGCGCCCTCATTCCTGCTCAGGAAGTTTCGATTGCCCCTGATGTTGTTAAAGGTGAATTTTATCGAAGCACGGAGAAATTTCACGTAATTGCCTGTTGGGTCGGTATCACACTGAATCTTGTCTGGTTCGCGAGTGATTATTTTGTATTACCAGATCATTGGATGCAGTTCCTCGAGTGGCGAGCCGTTGTTTCCGGCACCAGTCTTCTTGTACTCTTATTCAGAAATCAGCTTAAACTTTCCATTTATGGATGTATGTTCTTTCTTGTGTTGGGAATTTCAATGCAGAACGCATATATGTGGAGTGTGATGGATGAAGAACATATGAAGCAGCACACGTTTGCTTACATCGCTTTGTTTATTGGCGTGGGTATGCTTGTGCTTTGGGAGTTCTGGTATTCAATCATACTGATGACGTTGACTATTGTAGCGAATTTCGCTTTTTACGCTGCATACCAGGATAAAGTCAGAATGCCGCTGGAAAAATTTCTAATTGACGGTGGACTGCTTACTTTTTCAGTTGGGATTTTTTGCATGTTTCTCATCCGTTCACGTTACCGTTTAACTGTGAACGAGATCAGGAGCAGGCTGGAACTGGCTAAATCTAAAGAGATCATTGAGAAAGAAAGAAATGTTGTGGTTGAACAAAAGCATGAGATTGAAAGGCAGAAGGATCAGTTGACAGAAATTAATAAGGAGATAACCGACAGTATAAACTATGCAAGGCGAATTCAGAGCGCTTTTATTCCGACTGAAGAAGGGTTTGTAAAGCATTTTAAAGAAGCGTTCGTACTGTTCCAGCCGAAAGATATAGTGAGCGGAGATTTTTACTGGTTGTATGAGCGGGACGGAAAAATATTTTACGCTACGGCCGATTGCACAGGACACGGAGTGCCTGGTGGATTCATGACCATG
>CBIHPU010000738.1:0-1838 GCA_966211935.1 uncultured bacterium
GATCAACTGTTTCAGCATCTACACGGGTGAAATAAAGGTCGCCGTCTTTTCGCTCAAGCGTATTAATATAGTGCGCGTCTATTGGAGTATCCATGATCAGTACATCATACCCACGCTCCTGCGCCGCGGCAATGTAAGAATGTTGCTGGTCCTTGTTGTTCGCGTAAATATGAACGATCTTTCCTCCACTGTTTGTCTGAAGCGCCTTGACTTTTTCTTTGTACTCTTCCAGCGTAAAATATTTGCCATCTACATTTTTTACCAATGCAAATTTCAACGCGCGCTCCAGGAACTTCTCATCGCTCACCATTCCAAAGTGCACGAAAAGTTTGATGTCTTCCCACTTCTTTTCAAATTCAGTTCGGTCTTTTTTAAACAATTCTTCCAGTTTATCAGCTACTTTCTTTGTTATGTGCGCGCTGATCTTTTTTACATTGCTGTCCGCCTGCAAATAACTCCTGCTAACATTAAGCGGTATATCAGGCGAATCAATAACACCGCGAAGCAGCATTAAAAAATCCGGAACAATATTCTCGACAGATTCAGTTACAAAAACCTGCCTGCAGTATAATTGTATCTTCTCTTTATTAAGTTCAAATGTCTTCCCGATTTTCGGAAAAAATAAAATACCGGTGAGATTAAATGGATAGTCAACGTTTATGTGAATATGGAACAAAGGCTTATCCATGCTCTCAGGATAAAGTTCCCTGTAGAATGCTTCGTAGTCTTCATCTTTCAATTCTGTCGGCTTTCTTGTCCATGCGGGTTGAGGATTATTGATAATGTTATCCGCCTCAACCATTTCAGTTTTCTTCCCTTCTTTCTCTTCCTGCTCCAGTTGCTCTTCCGATTTTGCGTAATGCTCCTTTGGGTATGTTTTATAAGTTCCGAATTTAATTTCGACAGGAAGGAACCTGCAATATTTTTTCAGCAACTCTTCAATTCTTGAATTTTCTAAAAACTCTTCAGAATCTTCAGCAACATGAAGAACTATTTCAGTTCCCCTGTCTGTCTTTTCAATCTCTTCCAATGTGTACTCAGGACTTCCATCACACTCCCAGCGTACACCTTTTGCTCCCTCTTTGTGAGATCGGGTGAAGATCTCCACTTTCTTCGCTACCATAAAAGCAGAAAAGAAACCGAGACCGAAATGGCCGATCATCTGCGCATCTGCCTTGTCTTTGTATTTCGCTACAAATTCTTCCGCGCCTGAGAACGCTATCTGTGCAATATATTTCACTACTTCTTCAGATGTCATTCCAATACCGCGATCCTTTATGGAAATGGTTTTGTTTTCCTTGTTCACAGCAACCTCAATTTTAAGATCGCCGAGTTCCCCCTTAAATTCTCCAAGAGAAGCGAGAGTTTTTAATTTTTGCGTCGCGTCAACAGCGTTAGCGACAAGCTCACGCAAAAATATTTCATGATCACTGTACAGAAATTTCTTTATGATCGGAAATATGTTCTCCGTTTGAACATGAATTTTTCCTTTTTCCATTACTTTTTCCATATTTTATTATTGCTGATCAGCATGGTCAATTCATGTGCCATTGGGAAATTTATGACAAAATGGCAAAAAAAGTTGGATGTTTGATGTTGGATGTTTGAAGTTTCAGCCGTTGAAGCAAAATGTGCAAGTGAGCTTGAAGTTGGCTGACAATTTAGAACGGATATCCGATACCAAAATTTATCACTGTTTCCCTGATGGGTTTTTTGTCAAATGTCCAGCGGTCACCTTCCGGAAGAGCAGGATCGTGAATTCTGAATGAGGCATCCAGACGGATAATAAAAAAAGAGAAATCTGCACGGATTCCGGCACCGGTCCCGATACCAATGTT
>CBIHPU010000739.1:0-1837 GCA_966211935.1 uncultured bacterium
AAACGACCATGAAGCAGAAATCCCAAGGCTGATTTCGCTTCATGATTAAAACGACAAATTAATACCATGAAAATAAAAATAATCGCTCTATTCATTCTTACAGCGCTGGCATTTACTGCACAGGTTAACTACCCGATGACAAAAACAGTTAGCCAGATCGATGATTATTTCGGAACGAAAGTGCCTGACCCGTACCGATGGCTCGAAAATGATCAGAGCGAGGAAACAAAGGCATGGGTGCTTGAACAGAACAAAGTAACATTTTCTTACCTCGAAAAAATTCCGTACAGATCTAAGATCAAACAGCGACTGACGGAACTCTGGAACTTCGAAAAAGCTTCCGCTCCTATGAAAAAAGGAGATAATTATTTTAGTTTTTTCAATAACGGACTGCAGAATCAAAGTGTGATGGTGGTGCAGAAATCTTTGATGGATAAACGAGAGACATTTCTTGATATGAATACATATGCTGCAGATGGAACCGCTTCGATGAGTGGATTCGCGTTCAGCAATGATAACCGCTATATGGCCTTCGGTGTTTCAAGAGCGGGAAGCGACTGGGTTGAAATACATGTGATGGACGTTGCGACCAGGAAAGAATTAAACGATAAAGTGGAGTGGGCGAAGTTTACTGACATCTCCTGGCAGGGAAATGGTTTTTATTACAGTCGCTATGACGCGCCGAAAGCAAATGCTTACACACAAAAAAATGAATATCATAAAATTTACTATCACAAAGTTGGAACACCTCAGAGCGCAGATCAGCTGGTTTATGAAGATAAAAAACACCCTGACTGGAATTTTTATGCAAGTGTTTCAGATGACGAACATTTTATTTTTGTTGGTGTAAGTGAAAGTACCAGCGGTCAGCGTTTGCTTGTAAAGGATCTGAAGAACGGAGGAGACTGGATCACGCTCTCTGATAATTTTGAAAATGAGTATGGTGTTGTAGATAATGTTGGCGATGAGATTTTCATACGCACCAACTGGAAAGCTCCAAATTACCGCCTGATGAAATTCAATATCAGCAAACCGCAAAAAGAGAACTGGACAGATGTAATTGCTGAACAGAAAGATGTTCTGGAAGGCGTGCATTTTATGGGTGACAAATTGGTAGCGCAATATTTAAAAGACGTCAGTTCCCGCCTTTATGTTTATGACTACAATGGAAAACAATTGAAAGAAATAAAATTTGATGGCCTCGTAACGGTGAGCGACTGGCATTCATCAAAAAAAGAAAAGAACGCTTTCTATACCGTCGTTTGTTTTTAAGCCCCAGCAAGCGTATATATGTATGATGGGAACGTTGGCGCTTCAAAAAGAATATTTGCTCCTGTAATTCCTTTTAAGAGCAATAATTATGAAACAAAACAGGTATTTTTTGAAAGTAAGGACGGAACAAAAGTTCCAATGTTCATCACCTACAAAAAAGGAATTACGCTGGATGGAACCAATCCTGCTTTTCTGTTCGGGTATGGAGGATTTCAGAGTCACTATGCGCCGGAGTTTAGAATAGACAGAGCGGTTTTTCTTGAAGCCGGCGGAATTTATTGCGTTGCGAATATAAGGGGAGGTGATGAATATGGAGAAGATTGGCACAAAGCAGGCACCAAATGTCAGAAGCAGAATGTATTTGACGATTTTATTGCCGCTGCTGAATACCTGGTGAAGGAAAAATATACTTCGCATAACAAACTTGCTATTCATGGAAGAAGTAATGGTGGGTTGCTGATTGGCGCTGTTATGACTCAGCGACCAGATATTGCAAAAGTTTGTATTCCCACTGTTGGTGTTCTGGATATGCTGCGTTATCATTTGTTCACTATTGGAAGAGCGT
>CBIHPU010000740.1:0-1834 GCA_966211935.1 uncultured bacterium
ATTATTTGACTTCTGAAGCTGCTCTACACTTACACCGAGTTTTTTTGCAATCTTGTAAAGATTGTCTCCTGGTCTTACAGAATAATATGCAAGCTTGGTTGAAGTTTTTGCATTCTGTGTTTTAGCAGTTGAATTTGAATTCTTCGTTTTTGTTTCAGCAAGATTGTTTTTATTCGGATCGTTATTTTCGGTCGGTACCGTTTCAGGATTTACAGGCTTTGCTTTTTTATCTTTTACATATACAACCAGCTTTCTGCCAACTTTTAATCCCTTTTTAGGATTAATGTAGTTCCATGATTTCAGATCAGCTACACTTACGCCGTATTTTTTAGCAATGGTGCTGATTTTTTCGTTTTTCCTTACAGTGTGATAAACTGCAGATTCTTTAGGCGCGCTCAATTCAGCTACCAGTTTTTTCTGCTCGTCTTTTGCGCGGATGGCTGCATAGATCTCTTCCTCATTCGTTACGAACTTCCCTATTTTAGATTTTGGCAGCATCAATGTATAACCGCCACCCGGAATTATCTGTTTGCGGTAAGTTGGATTAAAATACTCGATCTCCTCAACATCCACATCAAGCACTTCGGAAAGTTGCAGGAAGGTGAGTGGTTCACGCAAAACAACCGTATCAACTTCAAAATAAGTTTTCTTTGGTGTTGCTGAATACAAATTATGTTCAGCAGTATAATTCATCACATAGTTTGCCGCGATAAAAGCAGGAACATAAGCCTGTGTTTCTCTCGGTAAATATGGTCTGATCTCCCAATATGTTTTTTTGCCACCGCTTCTGCGGATCGCTTTGTTCAGTGTACCCGGACCCGCGTTGTATGCTGCAAGCACCATCTGCCAATCGCCAAACATCTTATACAGTTCTCCAAGATATTCAGCAGCCGCTACAGTTGCTTTGTAAGGATCGCAGCGCTCATCAACATAAGAGTTCACGGAAAGGTTATACATTTTTCCAGTCTGGTACATGAACTGCCAGAGTCCCATTGCCCCCGCGCGCGATTTGGCGTTCGGATTCAACGCACTTTCAATTACGGCAAGGTGTTTTAATTCTAATGGTAAATTGTATTTATCAAGGATCTCCTCGAACATCGGGTAGTAAAGTTGGGCAGTTCCCATCATGCGTTCAACCATATGACGCTTGCGTAAGGTGTATAATTCGATGTACCCGCGAACTTCCGGGTGGTATTGCAGATCAAACGGCGACACCGCATCGAGCTTTGCACAACGCGCTTCATAAACGTTATCGTCATAAACCGGAACTGAATCGGGTTCAAAATGGTATTTGTTTGTTTTTGGAAATGCAGGTTTTGAAAGAGCCTTCTCTAAAACTCTTTTGTGAGCAAGACTGTCCAGCATTGCAGCAATAGGATCATCCTGGATTCCTGTCTGGGCGCCTGCGTTAAAAATAACTACAGCGCTAAGCACTGCAGACGCTACAATCATTCTTACTCTCTTCTGCATAATCATTTTACTTTTCTTTAAATACGCTTATAAATTCAACTTCACCTGTCACTGTTCCCCGGCTGATTATTTATATCGAAAAACACCCCGGAAGGTTACATTTTCTTTGTAAAATGGCCGAAAAAACTCGTGTAATACAAGTATAACGAATCGTTTGTAAAATTAAAAGTTGCAAACGCAGTGTTTTTAACTGCCTATTGTGGGAAAAACTGAATTCTCCAATGAAATCTCTCTCCGTGACAGAAATTGAACAGTCAATATTTAACATTTTTAACCAGTTCTCATTGGTAAAATATCAAATCCCATTGGGAAAAAACAAAAAAAAAATTACAAATCTATCATTTTTATAAATTTTAACTTCTGA
>CBIHPU010000741.1:0-1833 GCA_966211935.1 uncultured bacterium
AACGCCTCGTCGAACGATGACTTTGCCAATACTTCCGTCTGCATTTACGATAAAGGCATAAAACCCAGTTCCTCCGAAGCCCGATAACGCCGATATAGGGAAATCCAGGTTTGTGCTTATATATTTTAACATCGCGCTAGGGCCACCTTCAAACTCAGGCATTTCATCCACATATACATAAACATCAGGGTTAATTGTATCAATAGATTTTTTTGGCGAACGAATTTTAAAAATTGCAGTGTCTTGCGCGGAAATTTCTGTTGTTGCAAACACAATAATAAAAAGTATGAAAATGGTTTTCACTTATAACATATTTTGATTGGGAGATTGTAAAAGACTTTGATTGGCTTGCAGTTTTTCCTGGCGGGATAGAAGTTAGGCACTTTAGAAAATACTCTTAGTACTTCTTTGTCGCACTCCGGGCAACCGGGTATTCCTTTAAATAATTTCAAATCGGTAACTGAGCCATCTTCATTTATAGTAAATTGAATATAACATGTTCCATAAACATCTTCCTGCCAGGAGAACAGAAAGTTCGACCTTAAAAAACGATTCATTGAATCTATTCCGCCCGGAAATGATGCAGGAAGATCTGGTAATAGGCAAATGGATAACGTGTCGGTTCTGTGAATTTTTGGCTCATGTATTTTGCCCTCCGCATTTCTCGTTTGCGAAACAAACAATACCGGTAAAAGAAATGATATGCTGATGATAATGTTCTTCATGTTGCCAGTTACGGCAATTTACAGCAGAACAAGGGCTGAAAACAATAACCGACTTTTAATTGGCCGGATTTAAATTGTAAGTGACAGGGAATTGATTAAGTCCGGTTGAATATTAATCTTTCAGGGCAAAATTAATTGGTAACATATACCAGATAGAATTTTTTTTTCCTTTGTGGACCCCGGGGATAAATTTAATTTTTTAAAAACACGCACAGCTTCTTCATCGCAAGCAGTGCAATTTGGTACTCCAGTTTAAGAAAGCCATTCAAAATAGTTCCTTCGTGTTGCAGCTGACCATAAATCATAAGAGACACATCTTCCGTGCAGCGTATTGTTGTGGCAAGTGAATAGAGTTTCAGTTTTCCTGTCACCTCATAAGTAAGCCAAACGCGGTCTTTTTTTCGTTGCGAAGGGTTTCGGTTTCTTTAATTGTTCCCTTTGGATATTTTGAAAAATAAACGAACGGCTTCTGAGCCAGGATAGTTCCGGAAATAAGCTAATACATGATTAAAGAAAATGCAGAAACGCATGATTCCAATTTAAGTAAGTTTTGGAATGAATGGTTCTGGTGAAACATGACAGGATTGAATTTTGAGACCTCTTTATTTTTTTTTAAGCCTGGAAAGATTTCTTGTAATATATAACTCTGTAGCCATTCGCGTGTTTTGAATTCGCAGGGCATAGTGAATAGACGCCATGGTTTCCTCCTGTTTGTTCTCCAAAAGTTGTTTCTGTTTTTCGATTTCTGCTTTTTGTTGCTCAACCATATTTTTTTGAGCGGAAATGAGTTTTTTTTGTCTTCGGTTTTTTTGCAGGTTGAGATAGATAATTGCTGAAAAGGCAAGCATCAGGAACAGTATTACCACAAAAAAGATGATTGTGCTGCGATGCCGTCTGGCTTCAAGTTGTCTTTTTTCTTCTTCTGATCTGAGCAATTGTTCTTTCTGCTGCATTTTGAAATTCAGATTTTCTTCCTTGAATTTAAATTGCGCTTCAACCTGTTTCTTTACCTGGGTAGAATTATCTATCGAGTCGGAGAGCGTATTGTAAATTGTGAAATACTTCAGCGCCTTTTCAAACTGTTTATTCTTTGCATAATAGTCGGATA
>CBIHPU010000742.1:0-1831 GCA_966211935.1 uncultured bacterium
CTATTTTCATAAAGCGGATCATTGGAAATGCAGAAAAAATCTCTCTCACTTCTTTCTCAGATACCGCGTTAACCGCGCACCACGCTCTTGAACGATCAGCTGATAAAGCATACGATTCGAGCACTCCTTTCTGCAACAACTCATTGATAACTCTCCTTTGCTTCGGCAACAGCGCCACAATGTCATCAGAGAATTTCTTCGGCAGCATTATATTTACCTGGTAAACCTTCATTAACCAAAGTTACTCTTTCAATACCGTAATTTCAAGGAAAAGGGCCATTTATCCTTATCAGATTTTCAGATCACATTATATTTTAAATCGCCTGACAAATTCTGAGTTTCGACTGTAAAAGCTGCTCTTTCATCAGTTCACTCACACCACATCCAAAAATAATCTGCGCATTCTTTAACAAAAACTTTGTTAGAATTGCTTCTGACAAGTTAAGATCCGACCAGAAATAAGTTCTTACTGCTTCACAATATTTTGAACTGAAATTGTTGCCTGCTCAGTCTTCAACTTTAAAATGTACATTCCTTTTTCCAGAAATTCCAGAGAAATAGACGACTGCGGCGCGTTAATTTTACCTGTATAAACCATCCGTCCGGACAAATCATAAATTTCAGCTACAACATTGTGAGTTGCCATATTGGTTCCCATAATTATCTGCAACTCATTTACGAAAGGATTTGGATGAACACTCACCTGACTTTTTCCGTCGATTGAATTTATGCCGGGGTTAACCGAAGTGATTTTTTCAACTATAAAATCATCAAAATAAAATCCATCATACGACACTCCGCCATCAGATTTAAAGCGAAAACGGAACTTCACATTTTGACCTATAAAATCTTTAAGGTTTACTTCTTCTTCTACCCAGTTGGTTTTAAAACCATCATACAATGGATTTCCAGGGTCCTGGTTACCTCCACCGATGCGCGTGTATTTGCCGCATAATGATGTCCACGTAACGCCATCAGTTGAAGCCTGGATCTGTACGTAATCAAATCCCGCTTCCAGCATCCATTTCGTATTGTATTTTATCCTGGCAGCAAGCGCATTTGTCAGATCAACATAATTGACGTTTGTAATTGTACGGGTTGAAAAATTAGGATAATTACCACTCACGCTTTCAGTAAATGATCCGGTGGCTGAAACAAACTCACCTGTGCTTACACCCCATGAAGTGCTCGTCCACTGGGGAGAAACAGTATTGCAGTTATCAGCAAACGCTGTTATAGCACCGCCAAAATATCTGTTCACTGTATCATATTCATAATATCCGCCATTATTCACTGCAATTACATAAGTCACCAGGTCGCCCGGATTTGAAGTGGAAAGATTCAGCTGAATAGAATCGCTCATCGTCTGAAGCATATTAGGATTGCTATAAACAACAGGCGAACCCGGAGAAAGAATGTTTGATGTGATCGGTAAGATTGACACAGTAAACGTACCCGGCTCCATACCGATCCTTTGAAAATTATAATGAACATAAGACGTAGCTGCGCTTACGAACAGCTCGTCGGTACCCTTAGCTTCCGCCAGTTTGCCAACAAGTTTAAGCGCGTAAATATTCTGCGCCATTGTGTTTTGTGCTATTGGAATAATTCGACTGATGACCGGCCAGAACCCATCAGTAGGATCGCCGGCTTCAGGAGTGAAAGAAATAATTTTCGATCGCAACACTGTATCTGCATAAAGCCAGTCGTCAATTGATCCGTTGCCTGTGTAACCAATAGTTTGGTTCGGAGTACCATATGCAAATCCGTTGCAACGCGTCATGCGCTCAGCATAAGTTGAAAACTGCACACTGTCCGGCGTAAGCGTGTT
>CBIHPU010000743.1:0-1821 GCA_966211935.1 uncultured bacterium
TGGTTTTACTGGCAACAGATCTGATTTTTGTTTCATTCGCTTTTTCATTTATGAAGCCCATGTGGGACACAAAACATGTACTGAAACGCATTATATTGATTACTGTACTGCTTATAATCCCCGCTCAATGGGCCGTTTATACAATTGATTACTTATTTACAAAACATTAAATAAATATTAAATGAAAACCATACTGGTTCCTACCGATTATTCTCCCGTTGCAGATAATGCAGTTGACTACGCCGCCCACCTGGCTGAAACAGAAGGTGCGCGCGTTGTTCTTTTCCACGTTTTCAGATTTGCAATTCCAACACAGGACACAATAATGCCTGTTAATACCTATGCGGAAATGGAAAACTACGAACGTATACGACTCGACAAATATCGGAAACGAATGGAAAAAGTCTTTAACGGAAAGGTCAGGTTTCAATCTGTATATACTCCCGGCCTGGCTTCAGATGAAATCATTGATTGGTGCCAGGATCATAAACCGGATCTCGTTGTAATGGGAATAAGCGGCGGAAAAGGATTTAAGGAATTCTTTGCAGGAAGTAATGCATTGCGGGTGGCAAAAGGCTGTGAAACAGATATTCTTATTGTACCTGCTGAAGCGAAGTTTCAGCCGATAAAAAAGATTTCGCTTGCGACAGATCTGGAAAATATTGACGTTGAAACGGTATCGGCTACATTAAAATATTATTGTGATCTTTTTCACGCCCGAGCGGAAATTATTAATGTGCAGGAACAATACTCTATGGCAACTGAAGAACGTGAAGAAAATATTCAGAAGTTGCACGCTGGACTTGGCGAGACAAAACATTCAGTGAAATTACGTCATTCACCGGACGTTGCGTCTGAAATTGAAAATCATATTCATTATCATAAAAGCCAATGGCTTGCCGTGGTGCACAAAGATTATAATTTCTTCCAGCGTCTTTTCCACAGAAGCGTCACCAAACAACTTGCCTTCCATTTGAATATTCCGGTTTTGAGTATCAATCAATCTCAGCGTTTTTAGCTTCCCCAACAGCAAACAAATATCCCACCAATATGACACAAATTGAAAATCTCTATTATGCGCTTGGCGAAATGATTTACGCCCTGGCGGCATCTGACAGCAAAATTCAGCTTGAAGAAAAAGAAAATCTTCAGCGCATACTTTCGCAGGAATTTTTTCCAAAAACTCCCCCTGTGGATGTCTCAGAAATTGTTTTTCGTCTTTTCGAAAAGGATAAGGTTAGTGTAAAAGACGCTTTTGAATTCGGGACAAAGCAGTTCAAAATGAACAGCAATTACTTAAGCCCTGAAATGAAAAAGCACTTCATAAGGATCATGCAGAACGTGGCGCATAGCTATCCCCCTGTTACCAGCGAAGAACGCGAGATAGTAAACCGTTTTCAGGAATTTTTGGTAGGTATAGAAGGCGATCCGGTGTTCTACCAAAACTAGAACCGGAAACAATTTTTCTGTATCAATTTTTTCTTAAATTTGGATTAAAACCATATTTATGAAGAAACTTAGTTTTATAGCTGCTTTTGTTATCGCGGCTTTTTCACTGAATGCACAGGTTGATAAAAGCGAAGTTGAAGCAATGATTAAAACGGTAAATTTTCAGGAAATTAAAGATGTATATCTTATTCGCACCCGCGAACACGATGGAGCTCAGGGCTGGTACGAAAAATTCGAGGAGTTTGATCCTAAAACAATAAAATTTACATACAACGAAAAGTCACTTACAATGGAAGGTACAACTTACAGCGTAATATTGCCTTACGATAAAATAAAACTGGTTTTTTATAAAAAAGGATCGTACCTGACTTT
>CBIHPU010000744.1:0-1820 GCA_966211935.1 uncultured bacterium
AATATGCGGGGGTTCAGACAAAACATTCGTAATGGAAACAATTTCGTTGTGATCAACTCGGAACTACGGATTCCTATTTTCAAATACATTTTGAATCGTCCGATTAAAACAGATTTCTTCAATAATTTCCAGGTTGTAGCCTTTGGTGATGTGGGAAGCGCCTGGTTTGGCTGGGATCCTTACAGCGAAGACAACACGCTTAATGTAAATGTGTATGGAGATCCGGGAAATCCGGTTCAGGTTACTTTGTTCAGGCAAAAGGAACCTATTGTTGGAGGTTTTGGAGCCGGCGTGCGCAGCAGAATATTCGGATATTTTGTGCGGCTTGATTTCGCCTGGGGCGTGGACGACAAGGAAATTCGAAAAGGAATGACCATGCTGAGTTTCTGTACCGATTTCTGATTTTTAAAAAATTTGCTTCCTGTTTGATAAATGATCGAAAAATCAAATAAAATAAAGATGAATGAAATTCTCATTCTGCTGGCGGTTGGACTGGCGGCTGGATTTTTGAGCGGACTTGTGGGCATTGGAGGAGGGATCATTATTGTTCCTGTTCTTGTTTATGCCTTGCAGTTTACCCAACAACAGGCGCAGGGAACAACACTGTTCATGTTTCTGTTTCCTATCGGAATTCTTGGCGTGATGCAATACTATAAAACCGGAAACGTTGACTGGAAAGCGGCCGCCGTTGTTGGCGCTACATTTATTTTTGGAAGTTTACTCGGAAGCAAGATCGCACTCGCGGTGGATCAGCACTTGCTTAAAAAAATATTCGGCGCAATAATTATTGTGCTCGGAATTAAAATGTTGTTCTTCAAATAATGAGTGGCACTCCAACTGCTAAAGATCCAAAAGTAAAAAAACTGCTCAGTCAACGTCATCCCTTTTTTTATTTTCTTTCTGTTTGGTCAAAGCGCGTCAAGAGATATAGTGAGTGGCATTTCAGCGGGAAAAAATATGTTTCCACTTTCTCTCACGTCAAACTTGACTTCAGAATAAAAAAGCATCAGTCTGTTCTTCTCAAAAAACTGGGAGAAAGCGATGCCCAATTACAAATCAACAAGGTCACCAACATCCGGCTTGCAATTAAAAACATAAATGGAATATTAATAAAACCGGGAGAAACTTTTTCATTCTGCAAACTGGTTAAACGCCCAACTAAAAAAAGAGGATTCCTTCCGGGAATGGAATTATCATTTGGCAAAGCAAGGGCGGGGATCGGCGGGGGAATATGTCAGGTTTCAAATCTTATTCATTGGCTGGCGCTCCATTCACCGCTAACGGTTACTGAACGGTATCATCATTCTTTTGATCCATTCCCTGATGACGGGAGAGTGTTGCCTTTTGGAAGCGGAGCCACAGTTTTTTATAATTACAGAGATTACCAGTTTAAAAATGAAACACATTATACATTTCAATTAAATTTATGGCTCACAGAAAAACATTTGGAGGGTGAACTAAGAGTTAACGAAGAACTTCCGTTTGCTTACCATGTTTTCGAAAAAGATCATGCATTTTTAAAAATAGAAAGTGAGTTCTACAGAAAAAATGAAATATGGCGTGAGAAATATCTGAAGTTCCAGGGCGGAAAAATAATTGAAGAAGAAATGGTAACTAAAAACTTTGCGAGGGTTACTTATACACCTGCCGACTTTATTATTTGTGATACCGAATAAATTAAATTACTCTGTATATTTATCCCACCACAGGAAAACAAACATCATTTATGAAAAAATTAGGCATTTTACATCTATTTCTGGCCATTGCGCTTTCAATCAGCGCTCAGAAACAACTTACTATGGAAGAGGCTGTACTTGGGG
>CBIHPU010000745.1:0-1817 GCA_966211935.1 uncultured bacterium
ATGATTATTCAGAAATAATTTTAAAAATTATAATAACAAAAAACGCTGTCCATACCGGGCAGCGTTTTTTTTTAATGCATGGAAAACCTGATTACTCAATGATTTTTTTTCTGATCACGGAAATGCCTTCATGAAGTTTTGTGATTCTTTCTTTCGTCATATCATCAGTACCATTCGCGTCTTTATAAAGTTCTGCGTATGCTGCCAGCTGATTTTTTAATTCATCCAGTTCAGGATGTCCTTCATATTCTTTCAGTAGATCATTGATGTTGCGCAAATGCAGGTAGTTCTCCCATACTTTGGTAAATAATACTTTGTTTTTCTCATTCTGCGCAATTCCATTAATGTTGCTGAGATTGATGTATTGTGTTTCTACCCATGAACCGATCAGGATCTTTACCGCTACGTCCAGTTTGTGCTGATCTTCACAGAATTTTTCAGTAGCCATGTAAACTTTATCCAGGATCAACTCCAGAGAATCAGAATTACGCAAGTGACTCTCAAAGCCTTCTCCTTTTACAATACTTTCAAAAACGCTCAATGCGCCCGCTTTTTCGGCCATGGATCTGTTGAGCAGGAAATATTTCATTATATCTGCGTTCTCTTTGAATGACGCGATATATGCCAGGTCACTGCTGTAAACACCGTAGTTCAAACAGATCTTTGTTGGATCAGTATACTTGCTTTCGTTTTCTTTTGGATTAAGTAAAGAGGCGTTGTATTTCATTCCCGCGTTTCTTACTTCAATCACTTCGTGCGCAGGTGACGGAATATTTGCAAGCACCATGAAGAATTTAAATTCTTTCAGTTCCGCGCTCGAATCACGCTTTGCAGTTTGCGTTTTTGCGCTATCCTGCATTGTTGTTTCAGCATCCTCTTTTCCTCCTCCGCAAGAGCTGAAGAGTAATCCGGTTACCAGCATACCTGTAATTAATTTTGTTGCATTCATTGTTTCAGTTTTTAATGGCGGCTCAAAAGTAATGATTTTAATTTTCGGAAGTTGCCGGTTACCTGCAGTTTTGTACATCAATTAAAATATCGAAACGACATCTGTTCGGTTTTTAACGATTCTGTATTGATTTTCACGCAGATTGTTTCTTGGCTTCGAACCCGTTTTGAACTAAATTTGATATAGTAATACTCAATAGGGAACAACCAGAAATGAATACGGAAAATTAACAGGAAACTTAAAACTAAAAAATTCACTCATGAAAAAGCTTCTCATAAACTCCGGACTTTCCTTTACTTTATTGATGCTGTTTTCATTTATTATTTGGCGCGCTGCAGACAGCGACGCAGATAAAATAGTTGGCACCTGGCTAAACCAGGAAGGCACCTCACATATACAGGTTGTGAAACTCGAAACGGGTGCTTTCGCGGGAAAATATTATGGAAAGATCAGCTGGCTGAAAGTACCGGAAGAAAATGGAAAACCAAGAACCGATAAACTTAACCCAGATGCTTCAAAGCGTGATCAGCCACTTCTGGGTCTGCTGATCCTTAAAGATTTTACATATGATGAATCTGGGAAAGAATGGGAAAGCGGAACAATTTACGATCCGAAAAACGGCAAGACGTACAGTTGTAAGATCACAATGGAAAATGCAGGAAATACATTGAACGTTCGCGGTTATATTGGAATTTCTCTGATTGGAAGAACCGCGGTGTGGACGCGCGTAAAATAACATGCTTTACAACATTTTTACATCATCATCACCCTGATGTAAATTAATCCACCAATAGTCAGAACGGCTGTTGCCATTACAAGCCTGTACTTGTGATAAAAATTAAGCAGCACCATTATAAAAGCGGTTGAT
>CBIHPU010000746.1:0-1812 GCA_966211935.1 uncultured bacterium
GGTGAAATTGCCGATGAGTTCAATTTTACTTTCCGCGAAGATTTTTTAATTTTTTATCAATATAGTTCTCACTCGCCATAAGTACGCGTTGAATGCGTCTTGCATAAATCATTGAATCATGTAGATCCTTGTTCTTTTCCTCAATGACATCTTTCTGCTTCAATATTTCTTTATTTTGCGCTTGCAGTTTTAGGTTTGCGACTCGTTTTTCACGGTTACTTCGTAAAACCACAAAAACCAGGAACAGGAGTAACAATCCACCTGCGCTTACTGAATAAATAATTATTTGTTGGGATTTTGATTCAAGTTCTTTTACCTGAACCCGTTGGTTCAATTCCAGGTTTTCTTTTTCTTTATTAAAGACATCATATTTTGTTTGAAGATCAGCTGCTCTTTGTTGCCTGTCTTCATTAAACAAAGTATCCTGCATAGCAGCATAAATCTCAAGCATTTCATAAGCCTTAGCAAGATTGCCATTAGCTTTATACACCCTCCTGAGATTTGCGCATGCGTCCTTTATTTTGTCTTTTTGTTGCGAAGCAATTGCGTGTTTCAGACTTTTCTCGCCATAAGTAATAGCTTCAGTGTATTGCTCAAGCGCCAGGTAGCTTTCAGCAATGTTGTTGTAAATGATAGAAAATTTTTCATCAGCGGGCACCTGTGCGCTGTACTTCCTGCATTTCATGAAATAATCCAGTGCAATATGATATTCTTTTTTTTGGTGATACAATAATCCAATGTTCAGATATTCCGCTTCAAGGCTTTCCGGATAACCTGCCTTTTCGTCTATACGCAGTGCGCGCTGGTAGTACGGAAGTGCGTCATCATATCGTTTAAGTTCAGTAAGTATCAACGCCATGTTGTTGCAAGCGGTTGAGACCCATAACGAATCTCCGGATTGAATTGAGAGTTTCAATAATTTTTCAGCTTTTTTTAGCCCGGTTATCAGATCGCGGTTATTATAATGAACAGTAATAATGGCGACCAGGGTGTTTAACTGGTTCTCTTTGTCATTTATTTTCGTGAATAATTCATTTGCTTCGAACAAATACTTTAATGCTTCATCATATTCTCCCAGGCTCTCATAGCAAATACCTATTCCTTTCAGACAAATTCCCGCGCGAAAAAGATCGCCCGTATTTTTGCGGATTTCATATGCATGATGATAATACGTGATGGCCTCCCTGTATTCTGAATTTGCCAAACACGCAGCGGCAAGGTTAGCGTTTGAGAGCGCGATACCGGAAGAGAATTTTATTTTTTCAGACAATTTAAGTCCCAGTTTTCCGTATTGTATTGCTTTTTCAAGATCAGGTTCTGCATAAATATTACACAATGTAGCATAGGCCCGTACTTTAGTTGTGTCTGCTGAATATGAGGAAATAATTATTTTCAGAAGGCTATCTGCTTGCTGCTGTTGAGAGGAGGCAAATGCAGCGTAGAGGCAGGCAATTAAAAGAATGTGAGATTTAACTTTAGACACTTATGTGAATGTGTGAAGAAGCAGGTTTGTTTTTTGGTTTCGGTTAAAGATAAAAATTTGATGGAGAGACGCAAGGCTGCATAATAAATAATGTTGTTTTTGTTGCGGCGGTTGAAGGTAAATCCGTTCAGTAAATCAGTCCTCATCAATGGTAGATGATTGCTTTAATCACATAATAAATACAACTTAATCTTTAATTATAATCTAAACCTTATCGGGAGATGGACCCACATCGGCACAGCTACATTGTTTATTCTCGCAGGGCGAAATGGCGGCATGGATTTAATAACTCTTATAGCCTCTTTGTCGCATTCCGGACAGTCAGAAAC
>CBIHPU010000747.1:0-1808 GCA_966211935.1 uncultured bacterium
TGTATTTGTCTCCTCGTCTCGGAGGTTAGTTTTCTGTTCGTTTTTTGTGTAACAGAAGATCACTCATTTTCGGTTGAATATTAATGGCAATAGGTCAGTTGCTGATGTTCACCAGCGGATCGTTGTACGAGAATACTGATACAGCGAGAATGATCATGTATGGTGGTCTTGTTGCATTAATAATCGGAAACGGATTCTTCAAACCGAATATTTCAACAATGGTGGGGCAGCTATATCCTGCTGGTGACAAGCGTGTAGATTCTGCGTTCACTATTTTTTATATGGGAATCAACCTGGGTGCTTTCTTTGCGCCACTTGTTTGCGGATTCTTCGGCGATACCGGTAGTCCGGCAGATTTCCGTTGGGGCTTTTTAGCAGCCGGAGTTGGAATGGTTTTGAGCGTTATTTTGTTCGTAATGCTGAAGGATAAATACATTGTTACACCCGAAGGTGAACCAATAGGTGCTGTACCGAAAAAGAAAGATATAACTGATATGAGCGAAGAAGCTCAGAAAAACAAAATTGAGTTTGGTCCCGCACTTATTGCAACGTGGAGTCTTATAACAGTTGCATTGTTTTCATTGTTCTATTGGGTTGTAGGATTTGACTTTGTCGGATCATCTATTTTTTCTCTCGGGATCGGGATACCAGGTTTGATTATTTCAGATAAAAATCTTTCCAAAGTTGAGCGTCAGAGAATCTGGGTAATCTATATCATCGCCTTTTTCGTTATTTTCTTCTGGTCAGCGTTTGAACAGGCAGGTGCTTCTCTTACTTTCTTCGCCGAAGAACAAACAGACAGAATGATTGGAAACACCAAGGTTCCTGCAAGTTTCTTTCAGTCCATCAATGCTATTGATATCGTAATCTTTGCTCCGGTGTTCACATTGATCTGGATGGCTCTGGCGAAACGAAATGCAGAACCCGCTTCTCCTTTCAAGCAATCTTATGGTTTATTACTTCTTGCCCTGGGATATGTTGTAATTGCCCTGGGTGTAAAAGGAATGGTTCCTGATGAAAAGAAGTCAATGTGGTTACTGATCACCTTGTATACCATTCACACTTTTGGTGAGTTGTGCCTTTCGCCTATCGGACTTTCAATGGTAGTAAAACTTGCGCCACTAAAATTTGCTTCGTTACTTATGGGAGTTTGGTTCCTGTCTTCTGCTGTAGCAAACAAAACTGCAGGAACACTGAGCGCGCTTTATCCTGAAGATGTAAAGAAAGTTGCAACTGTTGACATAAAATCCTCTATACTTAATGTAGCACCTAATAAAGAAAACAATATTATCCAGGTTACTGATGGAGATACGATAAGAGAAGTATGGCTGGACAGCGCGAAAGTGAAAAGTTTTGCCGCATCTGCCGTCAAAACAAAATTTGATGAGCCACTTCACCCCACTAACAAGGTCGAGCCATATAAAGTGAAAAAGTCATTGTTCAACGAAGAAAATCCTTTCATTGTCCGTCAGCGTAAAGATGTAAAGAAGGATGTATATCTCGATGGAATGATTGAAATGAACAAGAAGCAGCACGATTCAATAAAAAGCATGAGTCTTGAAAAAATCCGTGTCTTCACAACTTCTGATGCAAAATATCTTGTCATTCTTAGAACTGACGTCTTAAAAGGCGCGAACAAAGATTCATCGGCAGAAATTTGGGATATAAGTCCTAAAAAACCTAAACTGCTCGGTTATGAGATCAATAATCTTTATGACTTCTTTATGATATTCGTAGTATCAGCAGGTGCAGCTGCTATTTTGCTGTTCATACTTTCACGCAGGCTCCTTAAAATGATGCATGGAGTG
>CBIHPU010000748.1:0-1804 GCA_966211935.1 uncultured bacterium
TTCCTCAGCAGATCAATCTTGTAACTTCAAATTACTTTAAAAAATCATTTGTTGCCAACGGCAGATTGTTTTTTCTTCAGAGTACCTCGCAATGCGTCAATGCTCCCGCTGATTACCAGGTTGGAAGTTTGTGTCTACCGCCTCCCTCACCAATTTTTTCTTTCGGAGATTCAGCGGTTTGCCGCGGAGAACAAAATGTTTCCTATTCACTTTTAATCCAGACTTATCATTCTAATTATGTATGGACTTATTCGGGTTCAGGCGTAACTATTAATGGAAGTGGAAGTACAGTAACCCTGAATTTTTCCCAATCAGCTACCAACGGTAATCTGAATGTTTATGCTGTTACCGATTATAATTATAATACTCCCGTTGCATCCTTCCCTATAACAATGCTGCCTTCGGTTGTAGCGGACGCTGGCGCCAATAAAACTCTTACTTGCGATTCAGTACTGGTTCCGTTAACCGCAATACTTACTGATCCCAATCTTTCTTTTTCCTGGTTGCTGGCAGATGGGACCACTTCTTTAACACAAACTGTCTTTGCTGACACTGCCGGTTTCTATATAATGACAGCAACCAATTCTGTTACCACCTGTTTTAATTCAGACACTGTTTATGTTGGAGTCGACACTCTGAAACCAGTTATCAATGCATTTGCCGGTAACTACGAGTTAACTTGTTTAATTGACACCTTGGTTATAAATGGATCCTCCACAAATATTTCAGACAGTCTTTGGTGGATTCATCAGGGTGGAGGAATATTTTCAAATCCAGACACAATTGCTGTTCCGGGCACATATCTTTTCAAAGCTAAAAATAATTCTAACGGCTGCACAGATACACTCAGTGTTGTTGTTGTAAATAATTCCGTGCCGCCAACGCTTGCAATGCCTGCAATGGATTCGCTTTTATTTGCAGTGGATTTAATAACTTGCGATACGAACTTTGTTTTGCTTGATGCAACCTGTTCAACTAATTCTGTTTTGTTTTGGGATCTCGCTGCTACTCCGCAAAACGATAGTTTGTCTGATCCAATCGCTGTCTATTCTTCAGGTCAGTTTAACTGTCATGTTGTCGATACAATAAATGGTTGCACTAACAGCGGAATAATTTTTACTCAGGTTGATACATCAAAACCAGCACTGAATGTTCCTTTTGACTCTACTTACATAACATGCTCATATAATTCCGCTACGCTAGATGCGAGTAGTATTACTCCTTCATTGAATCTCAGTTGGTATGGTCCATCTTCATTTACATCAGCGGATCCGGCGTTTGCAACACAAACAGGTTGGTATTATATTCTCGCGCAAAAAATTTCCAACGGATGCGTTTCATCAGATTCTGTTTTTGTTGGACTAGACAGCACGCTTGATATTTCATGCGGTAACGATACAACAATTTGTAATGGAACATTCGCTAATTTCAATGTTTCTGTTGTTGGTGGATCCGCTCAGTTTTCTTATTTATGGAGCGACGGTTCAACAGGATCAATCGGAAGTTTTAATCCAACCGATACAACCTCCTACACATTGACTCTGACTGATCAGAACAATTGTATCGGCAGAGATACTGTCACTATAAATGTTCCTGATTTGATTAATGATTCCGCACTTACCTATAAACCATGCGATGCTGGAAACCCAAATGGTCAGATCGCAGTTTATGCATATGGTGGTGTTGCGCCTTACCAATATTCTATTGATAATGGAACTACATTTCAAAGCTCCTCCGCATTTACCGGATTGAATTATGGTGACTATGCAATTATTGTTCGCGATACACTTGGATTTACGAAGTC
>CBIHPU010000749.1:0-1788 GCA_966211935.1 uncultured bacterium
CTGGTAATTTTCCTGCCTCACCTTTCCACGATCCACCTGGTCATTATCGCCCGACTCCATATTCATGAAATGTTCAATACGCGCTTTCCAGGTTGGACCACGTCCGCCTGGAATTGTATCGGGCCAGTTCCATACCCATGTTCCAAATATTACTGCGGCAACAATACAGAGTCCACCAATAATTGAAAGAATTTTTATTGGAACTTTTCCGAGAAAAAGCATAACCATGCAGATAGAGAAAAGCATTGCCGAGGTAGAAAAGTTTGAAGGCAGAATTAATAAACAAATGAGTCCGATAGGAATCAATAAATATTTAAAAACCACTTTTATATCTTGAAGTTCATTCTGTTTTACAGTGAGAACCCTTGCGACATATACAATCAATGTGAGCTTGGCGAGTTCTGACGTCTGAATAGAAATCCCGAAAATTTCCAGCCATCGTTCGGCGCCTCCTTCACTTTTTCCTGTTATCAGGGTTAGGATCAGTAACGGTATTGTTACGAAGTAAGCGATCTGGGAAATACGTGAAAGATATTTGTAATTGAAGAACTGCAGGGCCATCATCAAACCAAATCCAAAACAAATGACGAGCGCCTGTTTGAATAAAAATAATTCAGTATGTCCACCTCTGAATCTATGCGCGAGCACATTACTTGAGCTGTAAACTACCAGTAATGAAAAAAGCGAGATCAGGAGCACGATGATCCACACCGCTCTGTCACTTTTTATTTTTGCAATCGCGTTCATGCCAGCTCCTGAATTATTTTTCTGAATTTAATCCCTCTGTTTTTGTAATTATCGAATATGTCGTAACTGGGACACGCAGGTGAAAAAAGCGCAACCTGATCTTTTTTTGCAAACGACCTGGTTATGTCAATCGCTTCCTTCAAATTTGTTGCGTTTACCAGCAACATATTGTATTTAGTGAAATGGTGAAATACACGTTCCGCGTCATCTCCCAAATAAACAATTGCTTTGATCCGTGTAATATCAGTGTCAAGAAGAAAAGAATAATCAGTTGTGCTGTCCCTTCCGCCAGTAATCAAAATTATATCCGCACTTATCTGATTAATGCTTGCACAGGTTTGTTTGATCGTGATACTTTTTGAATCATTTACATAAACAACGTCATTGATAACACCCACCTGTTCCAGCGAATGTTCTGTCATTGCGACTGTATCACGCGAAAAGATCACCGCTTTTCCTGTGCCTGTATTCTCCACTTCTTTCATTTTCTTATAGTGCTCTTACCGCTGCTTTGAATTGCATACCACGCTCTTCGTAGTTTTCGAATAAGTCAAAACTTGCGCAAGCGGGTGATAATAATACAACGTCTCCTTTTTTTCCAAGGCTGTGTGCAACTGCAACCGCGTCAGAAGCTGATTTCGTTTCTACTATTCTGCCAACAACACCGGAAAATGCTTCAAGCAATTTTGAGTTATCTACGCCAAGGCATACGATTGCTTTCACTTTTGTTTTTACAAGATCCATGATCTCATCGTAGTTGTTTCCTTTATCAACACCACCCGCTATCCAGATAACTGGTTTGTTCTGACTTTCCAATGCATACCAAACAGAGTTAATGTTGGTTGCTTTTGAATCGTTGACGAAATCGATTCCGTTGATTGTTGCAACGTGTTCGAGGCGGTGTTCAATGTTTACGAAGTCCTGCAGACTTTCACGCACTGTTTCCTTGCGGATGTCGAGAAGACGTGAAGGAATTGCGGATGCCATTGCATTGTAGACATTGTGTTTTCCCTGTAGGGCTAATTCTTCAATTTTCATAAT
>CBIHPU010000750.1:0-1782 GCA_966211935.1 uncultured bacterium
GAATTCACAGTTCAATTATATACTCAGTAAAGGATGGTATAAGATTTTTATGCTTTTTTAAATCTTTCAAAAATTTTCCATAATATTCTTCAGGAAGAAAACAGAATTTACTGGCTGGGAAAACACAATCGCCAATATTGCCGCTTAACCTGAAACGCACGAAACGTCCTTTTAGCTTTTTGTTATTATTCGTTATAATTTCCGTGGCACGAAAATGATCGTTTGCGAGATCGTAAATACTATTTACTGTTGTTTCTGTCAGCATCGCCGCTATTGTTGATCAACGAATTTCAATAAATTAATTTCTTATTTCATTGATCATTGATACGAAAGCATATGATTAATAATTGTAGAAACCGCGCGCCCACATGACAATGGTTATTTTAATAAAACACTTGAGTTGTGAATTTTGGGGAAATACTTTTTCATATGATTACGCCTAGAGGACCCTACATTATTTTATTTATACTACTGCAGTTGATTGGCTCACTTGTGTTATCACAAAACCGGATGATGCAGATCGGCGACATGAAAGCTGACAGTGCGACTATTACCGCTATCGCAATTTATCCGCGTGAAATTCGGATGAATATTCTTCAGGCTTGTCAGGCGCCTGAAGCTTTGGTTAAAATGGACAACCTCCAAAAAAGCAGCAGCGGCAAATTCCAATCTGCTCTCTCACCATATTCAAGAGAGGTGCAGGAGAAAATTTATGATATGGCCAGGTATCCGGGACTCATTAAAAAACTGGATGGAAGTGATCGTAAAAAAAGAAAAGATGTAAATAAAATTGCGGAAGAGTATCCGGAAGAAATTCGCGGAACAATTATCGATTACGGAAGAAAATATTATGATTTGTATGTTGAGCTCTCGAAGATAGAAAGTGAAACAGAAAAACAATTCTCTGAGTTGATAAGTGATTACCCTGAAAAGCAAAGAATAGCGTTGCTGGAACTTACCATGCGACCTGAGGTTATCGGTCTACTTACGTCAGATATGCGTTCTGCTGTTGTTGCTGGTGATCTGTATAAACGAAAACCTCATTGGCTTACGCAGTTTATGGATTCACTGGCTGCTGAAAACGCAAAACAAAATGCGAAGAGTCTTGAAGACTGGAAGAATGGACTAGAAAGTAATCCACAGGCAAAAAAAGAATTTGAACAGGCATCAAAAGAATACGCAAAACAACTTGGTAAAGATGAAGATCAATACGCGCCAGTAACTGAAAATATTCAAATCAATTATTACGCTTACCCGTATTCTTATTGGTACGGATATCCTTACTGGTATTCTTATCCTTATTGGTATAACGTTCCATTATGGTATGACTGGGGTTATTACTACGGTACCGCGGGTTGGGTTTATATGGGTTATCCATCTCCATATTTTATGCACTGGTATTTTCATCATCATCATCACCATTACAACTATTACTATTTTACTGATTACTGTGTTGGACACTATTACAGTCATCCGCATGTTATCAATCCTTTTCATCAACAGGTGCATGTGTGGATACAGGGAACAAAAAAAGAAGTTCCGGAGAATTTTTTTAAAGCAGACGCTGAACGCCCTTTAAGAATAAGAGACTACGGAAAACTGACAACCGAACATCAGGAGTTTATTCAAAAGTATCCTGAAAAGAAAATAGATAAATTAGAATACGCCGCGACCAATAAAGAAAGGTATCCTTACCTGGCGAAACAAATTGAAGTCCAGCCTAAATTGCAGGATGAAAAGATGGAACCGCAAAGGCCTGATCAGCCGAGACCTCCGTTAAAG
>CBIHPU010000751.1:0-1775 GCA_966211935.1 uncultured bacterium
GATTGAACGAGGATCTTGAAGCGCAGGAAAAAGCAATTGAGAAAAAGGATAGCACTGTTAAAGTTCTTCCTTTCGATTCGCTTGAAGTGAAAGCAAGAAAAAGAGTTCTTAAAGCTAACGATGACTGGTTTAAACGTTTGAAAAAGCTCAACGACAAAGACAGGTTTTCTACGTATGTAAATTGCATTACCGCGTTATACGATCCGCACACAGAATTTTTTCCTCCTAAAGAAAAGAAACAATTCGACCAGAGCATGAGTGGTCAGCTGGAAGGAATAGGAGCGAAGCTTCAGCAAAAAGACGGCGTGGTTAAAGTAACCGAGATCGTTGTAGGAAGTCCTTCATACAAACAAGGTGAACTGAAAGCCGGCGACGCGATTATTAAAGTTGCTCAGGGAGATAAGGAACCCGTTGAAATTTCCGATATGGATCTGGATGAAGCGATAGAACATATCAAAGGAAAAAAAGGAACGGAAGTCAGACTGACTGTGAGAAAGCCGGACGGTAGTACTAAAATTATTCCTATAATCCGCGATGTGATTCAGTTGGAAGAAACATTTGCCCAGTCTGCAATTTTACAGAATGGAAAACTGAAGATAGGTTATATCAGACTACCTGTTTTCTATGCGGATTTCACACGCAATGGCGCGCGCCGGTGCGGTCAGGATATTAAAAAAGAAACTATTAAACTTAAAGAAGCGGGAGTGGATGGAATTGTTATTGACCTCAGAGATAATGGTGGCGGATCATTGTCAGAGGTGATTGATATGGTTGGACACTTTATTCCTACAGGTCCTGTTGTGCAGGTTCGCAGAAAAGGAGGAAAGGCTCCTGATGTACACAAGGATCAGAATCCAGAGCAGGTTTATGACGGGCCTATGATTGTAATGGTGAACAGGAACAGCGCCAGCGCGTCTGAGATTTTTGCGGCAGCAATGCAGGATTACAAACGCGCACTTATTGTTGGAAATAGTCCCACTACATTTGGAAAGGGAACAGTACAGCAGTTCCTGGATCTCGACAATTATCTGATGCCTGAGTTTGACACTGTAAAACCATTGGGTGCAGTAAAAGTTACCATGCAGAAGTTTTACAGAATTAACGGAGGGGCAACTCAATTAAGAGGTGTTGTTCCGGATGTGATTCTTCCTGACGCTTACAGCATGATTGAAACTGGTGAAAAGGAACTTGATTATCCAATGCCGTGGGATGAGATTTCTCCCGCGGATTATAAAACATACACTTACATCAATTACGATAAGATCAGGAAAAAGAGCGAAGAGCGTGTGACAAAAAATAAAACATTTGCACTGGTTGGAGAAGAAGCTCAGTATTTCAAGAGCAGAAAAGATGATAGTCGTTACAATCTTAATTTCACAAAGTTCCGCGCGGATGATAAAAAGATTAAGGCCGAAAATAAAAAATATGAAGATTTGAAAGCTGAGATAAAAGGATTTGATGTTTCGTTGCTGACAGTAGACGTGGAGAGCATGAAAGATGATACAACACGTTTAAACCGTGAGAAGAAATGGGCAGAAGCGCTGAAGAAAGATTTTTATCTCTACGAGGTCACAAATATGCTTGGTGACATGAAATAATTCTTTTTGGAAATCCTTATTAAGCCCCGTCGGTATCCGAAGGGGTTTTTTATTTGATGTCAAATTTTTTTTTATAAATATTCCAAATTCCTGATTAGTGTTAGTCCTTTTCAAATTGGGACAGGTAAAAAATTGTCTTAATCACTAATGTTCTGTTATTCAGTTGATTTTTCTCAT
>CBIHPU010000752.1:0-1774 GCA_966211935.1 uncultured bacterium
GGAGGCGTAATTGCACCTAACCAGGGATTCTGGTGTTTGGCAAACAGTAGTGGCAATATCTCGTTCACAGAAGCGTCAAAGAATACCACGGCTTCGCCCAACATTTTAAAACTTTCTCAGCAGTCAAATACGCTTCAAATAACATCAAATAATAGCATGAATGGTCTGGGCTCTAACACTACAATCAGATTTAATGAGCAGGCTGATGATAATTTTATTTCGGGTCCGGATCTTCCTTACCTGGCAAACGTTTATGAAAACGCAGACAACTTATGGACTGAAACTGCTGACAATAAAATGGTACTTAGGAATACTGTTTCTTCCGGAAGCAATAAGGAAGTATTGCTTGTTGTGAAGAGCGGAACACCAGGTGAGCATACGTTGAATTTCCAGGGAGTAGGCTCATTTGAAGCTTACAACTGTATCTGGATGGAAGACGTTGAAACAGGGAAAGTTGTTGATCTTGCCGCTAACCAGTCGTACAGGTTTACTTCAGCAAATGAAGGAACTGAGAGGAAATTTGTTGTGCATTTCGAAAATAAAAATGGTTGCGAGTCACTGAAAGGAAAAGTTCAGGAAAATACATTGGAAGAGAACACAATGGTATTCAATAATGGCAACGGCATTTTTGTGAAATTTGGTTTTGAGGAAATAACACAAGCTACGATTTCGGTTTACAACGTGATGGGACAGCTGGTCACTGAACCAGTTTCAGGAAAATATTCTTCTGAATCATTCCAGTTAAAAGCACTTCCTGATAACCAGATATATTTTGTGGTAATTCAGTCAGGAGAACAGCGAATAACAAGAAAGATTTTTTATTGATTTGAAATTGGCGCTTAACGGCGCCTTTTTTATGCGAGTTTCTTTACTTACTGACGGTATTTACCCTTACGTTATTGGTGGCATGCAAAAGCATTCCTTTTACCTGGCAAAGTATCTTTCCAGGAAAGGATGTGAAATAGATCTATATCATTTTAGAATTAATAATCTTGAAAAAACAAAAAAGGATGTTTTTGGCGAGGACGCGGATAAAATTAACCTGATTGAAGTGCCATTTCCGGAAACAAATAAATTGCCACTTCATTACTTGAGGGAATCAAAAAAATATTCGGAAAACATTTTTAATAGTTTTTTACAACAGCCCTCTTCTGATTTTATAATAGCCAAAGGATTTACCGGATCATATTTTCTGAAGAAAAAAAAAGAAAGAGTAAAGTTACCTCCTGTTGCTGTAAATTTCCATGGTTACGAAATGTTTCAGTCGGCATTTACAGTTAAAGACAAGTTGATTCAGGCTCTTTTGAGACCATCGGTAGGTGCAATTTCCAGGCGAGCGGATTACGTTTTTTCCTATGGTGGGAAGATCACGGAAATTCTAAGGGAAAAACTGAATATTCCTTCAGAAAAGATTCTTGAGTTTCCTTCCGGAATAGAAAAAACATGGTTAAACCATGCGACAAATAATGCGAATAAAATCAGGTTTGTATTTATTGGTCGTTTTGAACCAAGAAAAGGGATTAATGAACTGAATAAGGTTTTGAGAGAATTGAAGGGTGATAATTGGACTTTCGATTTCATCGGCGCCATTCCTGAGGATCACCGGCTGAAGCAAAATAACATTGTTTATCACGGTCTCATTACTGATCAGGTTAAAGTCAAGAACATTTTAAGTTCATGTGACATTCTTGTTTGTCCAAGCTGGAGTGAGGGCATGCCTAATGTTATTATTGAAGGTATGGCATCTGGGCTTTCCGTAATTGCGACGGACACA
>CBIHPU010000753.1:0-1769 GCA_966211935.1 uncultured bacterium
TATTGTCAAAAACCCTGGCTCAATAACCTGATGGGCTATACGTTGAACCTGATGGGCGGGTCAGTTTTTTTCTGGAAGATTAAGCACAATGTAATTCATCATAACGTAACGAATATAGAAGGACACGATGACGACATTAATCTTCGCCCATTGATGCGTACGTGTGAACATCAGCCTTACTCAAAAGGACACCGCTTTCAGCATATTTATGGGTTATTCCTTTATGGTTTAACGGTGATCTGGTGGATCTACGTTCGCGATTTTATGAAATATTTTAGCGGACGGATTGCTTCCAAGGAAATTGGAAAGATTCCATTAAGCGAACATTTTGTTTTCTGGATCACAAAACTTTACTACGCGGTTGTTTTTGTCGCGCTTCCCGTTTACATGATGGGTTGGGCAAACGCGATGACGTTTTATCTGACCTCTTCTTTTGTTATGGGATTTGCGCTTGCAATTGTTTTTCAGCTTGCTCACGTGGTTGAATCAACAAAATTTCCAATGCCTGCAAATTCTGCAAATAAAATTGAGCACGATTGGTTCTACCATCAGTTTGCAACAACAGCTAATTTCGCTACTGAAAATCCTCTTATCACCTGGTATACGGGTGGATTGAATTTCCAGGTTGAACATCATTTGTTCCCGAAAATCAGCCACGTTCATTATCCTGCGCTGAGAAAAATTGTAAAAAGTGTGTGCGCCGATTATGGTGTTCCCTATAATGAATATCCAACAATGGCGAGCGCCGTAAATTCTCATTTTTCTTTTCTCAAAGAATTAGGAAAGGGAAAACTGCCGCGCATTAAAACACCCGCGTCCAAAGAAAGATTGGTTGCTGTTGAAGCGTAAATAAATCTGAAAGAAATCCTGGAGTTTATTGGCCCGTGATCACTGAGCCGGCCTGCAATGCTTTATGTACGCGCGAAACAATTTCATTCATGGCCTTTGAAAAATAAGCGGATGAAATTTTCGCGGGATCGTTTACATTTTTCGGGAATTTTATTGTGACAATTCCTGAATTGATCTCTTTTCCGTGGAGATCAAAAACTGTATAATGAATAATCGCGGTACGGTTTTTATCCGCGTTAAAATCATTTGTCTGTGGCGCAGCTTTAATATCCAGTTCATTTATAAAAATGAAAACGTCAGCGTTATATTTCTTGTTTAGTTTGGAAAGTAATTCTTTATCATTGATGCGCGCGTTCATAAAGCGCTGATCATTGTTCACTTCATCAATGATTTGTCCGTTCTTTACCTGCAATTCCTGTTTATAATCGCTTTTCGGCGCTTTGTAATTATTCTGATCGGGAATTTTATCGTATTTATATCCAACAGAAGCTTCGATCATACGGAGCTCATTTTTGTTTTTAGCCGTGTCGTCAATAAGTGAAACAACTTCAAACTTACTTTTCAATTGCTTGAATAACGCCGCGTCAAGACCATCTTTAAACTGCCAGCGGATCTCCTTTTGTGTCTGTTTTGTTTCCGCGTTTATAACGTGATCAATTTCGCTGAGGTAAAGTCTGTTGCTGAACGGAACAATCAACACCTTGTGTTTGTCTGATGTTTTTGTGACAGGAGACTTTGGTTTGTTCTGATCATCCTCTTCACGCGTTGTTTGTGCTGATGAAACAACTGTTAGGCAGGAAAATAATATGAAGAAAAGCTGAAGCTTCATGGGGTGCAGAAATCTAACGTTTCTTTACTATTACTATAAAGTTACAAAAACTGTTCCGCTAAACGAATTAACAAATTTTTGGATGTAAACA
>CBIHPU010000754.1:0-1765 GCA_966211935.1 uncultured bacterium
TTGTTTTCGGCATGATTGCTCAAAACGAAATAACAGATTCCTTGCGTAAGATTTTGTTGACTTCAGGGAACGACACAAACAAAATGAACTCTTTAATTTATCTCTCAAAGCATTTGAACAGGCTGGGTAACTTCAATGTTAAATTGATCTACCCAACGAAGCCGGAAATTTGCCGGATTTCAAGTTTGCCTTTTGTTAATCGTGCAGAAAAAACTGATGTAAAAGTAAAATTTTCTTCCGTTACCTATTATTGAAGACTACACCGAAAATCCAGTAATTTAGTTATCGAAAAAAATATTTAAGGAGGCCATTTTTTTATGATAAGCATGAAAACATTAGTTGTATTGTTGGGATTAGTAATAACCGCAGCTTTGCGGGCAACTAATATCGACTCATTAGTGCAGAAATTGAAAGTTCAGAAAGACGACACGGCGAAGGCGATCCTTTTTACTGACATCAGCAAATACTACGCTGAGCGGGGCGAGTTTGAAAACGCAATAAGCTATTCAGAGAAGGGCATTCAGTATTGCAAACAACAAGAGGAGAAAACAATTGAAAAAGAAAAACAAGTTTATCTGCGATGCGAGTCGCGGATTGCAAATAATGCTGGACTGATACGGTTAAGTCAGGGTGTCCCGGCGGAGGCGATTCGCTTTATGCGGTTGTCATTAGATCTAAAAAAACAACTTGGCGACAAAAAAAGCATCGCTTATACTTATCTGAATATTGGAAATATTCTGATGGAACTCGGCAGCTATGCCGAAGCATTGGAGAACACGCTGGCTTGTTTGAAGCTGAGTCGTGAGATACAGGATAGTATGGGAATCTGTTATGCGTTAAACAATGTTGGACTCTATTATTTGAAAACAGGAAATAACGATGAAGCAATCAAAAACTATAAGGCTTCGCTGGAAATAGCAAAAACAATAAATAATGTAAAAGCAATAACGCAGCTGCAGACCAACATAGGGAGTATATATCAGCAGAATGGCAACCCTTTGGAAGCCCTGAAGTTGTATGAGAATTCTGTGACACTTTATCAGCAGATAAATGATAAAATCGGTATTGCAAATGTTTATAGCCGCATTGCTGAAGCATATGCTTCAATGGGTGATTATCAAAAAAACCTTGAGTATGAATCCAGATCATTCAGTATTTACGAAGAAACACAGCATCAGTATCAGTCTATGTCGTGCGTTAATCTTGGTCTTATCCACATGAAACTCAAAGAAACCGCCAATGCACAAAAATGGTTTGAACGCGGATTGAGATTGGCATTGAACAGTAGGTTAAAAGAAGTTATCTCAGCTGCTTATGCTGGACTTTCATCTGCAGACAGCGCGGCGGGCCGGTGGAATTCAGCTTTTGAAAATTATAAACTTTTTATTCAGTACCGGGACAGTATTAAAAACGAAGAGAATACCAAAAAACAGACACAAGTTGAAATGGACAGAAAAGAATCAGCGACCAAAGCTGAGCAGGCAAAAAAAGACGCTATTGCAGCAAGTGAAAAACGCAAACAGCAGATCATTCTGTATTCGGTGATGTCCGGATTTGTACTTGTTCTCGCCGCTTCGTTTTTCCTGTTCAGAGCATACCGTCAAAAACAATTCGCCAACAAAAGAATAATAAAACAAAAAGAAATAATTGAGGAAAAACAGGCGGAAATACTTGATTCGATATATTACGCGAAACGAATTCAGCAAAGCCTGCTTCCAACAGAAAAATACATCACAAGAATTATTCAAAAACTAAAATCCTGAAA
>CBIHPU010000755.1:0-1764 GCA_966211935.1 uncultured bacterium
TTCCTTTGCTGGTTCGTCCGAGTTATGTGTTGGGCGGACAGAATATGAAAATTGTAATTAATGAAGAGGAACTGGAACAGCACGTCGTAAAACTCCTGAACGATATTCCGGGAAATAAAGTGCTGCTGGATCATTTTCTTTCAGGGGCAATTGAAGCGGAAGCAGATGCAATCTGCGATGGAGAGAATGTGTACATCATCGGAATAATGGAGCATATTGAGCCAGCTGGTATTCACAGCGGCGACAGCTACGCGGTTCTTCCTCCTTTTGATCTGAGTGAAAAAGTGATGAAGCAGATCGAAGATCACACAAAAAAGATAGCGCTTGCTTTAAAAACAAAAGGCCTGATAAATATCCAGTTCGCAGTTAAGAACGAGATCGTTTACATCATTGAAGCAAATCCGAGAGCGTCAAGAACTGTTCCGTTCATTGCAAAAGCGTATGACGAACCATATGTAAACTTCGCCACCAAAGTAATGCTTGGCGAGAAAAAAGTGAGCGATTTTAAATTCAATCCACGCAAAAAAGGATACGCAATTAAGATCCCAGTTTTCTCATACGAGAAGTTTCCTGAGATACAGAAAGAGTTAGGACCAGAAATGAAGTCTACAGGTGAGGCAATTTATTTTATAGATGATCTTCACGACGAATATTTCTTAAATATTTACGGTGAGAGAAATCTTTATTTAAGTAAATAGGATAGCTGCCAACTTTGTAACTTTGTAACTTTCCAAACTCCCAACTTTTAACCGCCCCCATGCCTTTATTCAGCATAGTAATACCTACTTACAACCGGGGCAATTTCCTTCCGCAAACCATTCATTCTGTTTTGCAGCAGGAGATGCATGATTTTGAAATATTGGTTGTGGATGATGGAAGCACAGACAATACTGCGGATATAGTCAGGCGTTTCGAAGAAAATGACAGGCGCGTAAAATATTTTTACAAGGACAATGCGGAAAGAGGAGCGGCAAGGAACTTCGGTATCAGAAATTCTGCGGGTAAGTATATTATTTTCCTGGATTCGGATGATGAATTTTTGCCGGGCCACCTTGAAGTGATGAAAGACCTGATCGATGCCCATCCCAAAATAAATTTTTTCGCTACAAAGTTTCAGTTCAAAGAAAACGGCCAGATTTTCAAAGCGCCGATCGATAATCTTACAGAGGGAATTTATGATTATCGAATTCTAAAACGCGGAAATCCCTTCGCCTGTAATGTCTGCATTAAAAAAGATAGCGAAGAACTATGTTTGTTCCCGGAAGACAGATTGTATTCCAGCATGGAAGACTGGATCTTTCTTTTTTCAAATTTGTGGAGCCAGGATCTTTTTCTTTCAGGAAAAACAACCGTGCAGATGAACGAACATCCAAACCGTTCCATGCGTTTCAACAAGATCATTGTAACAAAGCGTCTTGTCGCAACAGAATACCTGCTTAAAAATTTCAGTCTGTACAAAAAAGAAAAGAAAGCGTTGAAAGGATACACTTCCTATTTCTGCGCGATACATTCATATCTTGACAACGAGCGCAGTAGCAGTTTGAACTGGGCGCTAAATTCCATGCGTTATCTCGGAATCCGGAAGGATCTCATCTCGATATCCTTAAAATTATTATTCGGCAGAAAGCTGGTTGGAAAAATCAAAGAAGTTATCAGTCACAAATAATGGCGCTGCAGGAACACCGCATATTAGTGCTGACCTACTGGAGTTTCGACGATCCACTGATACAAACATACACCCTGCCCTATCTCCGCATCATTAAA
>CBIHPU010000756.1:0-1763 GCA_966211935.1 uncultured bacterium
TAGAGGTAAAAACCTAATCCGCCGAAAACGCAAAAGTAGAATAGAATTACACCGACGTTTGAGATTTTTTCTCCGGTGTAAAATGTTTGTGGCTCAAATTTAAATTCTATTGTGTGTTTTCCTTCAGGAATCATCATTGCACGCAGAATATAATTGGCACGCGCATGCGGTGTCAGTTTACCATCAACGTACGCGTTCCAGCCATCAGGATACCAGATCTCGGAAAAAACAGCAAGCTGATTTGATTTGCTATCACACGAATATTTCAGGTGATTTGGTTTGTACACATCAAGTCTGATAGTTCCGCCAGAGCCAGCGCTTTCATTTATAGTACTTAATGATGATTTAAATTTTCCCTGTATTACCGCAGTTGTTTTCGTGTTGATTCGACCGGTTGCAACTATTTCTGAGTCTGAGTTTGCAACCCATTTAACCGAACTTACAAACCACGCGTTTCCGTTTGCAGCGGGATTTTTATAAGGTGTACCACTGATATTTTTTCGTGTGATAATGTAACGGGTATTCAACATATTTAATACGGGCGTGTATCCGCCCAGGTATTGTAAGGCCGTGGAATCCGGCGTCCCCGAATCCGCAACCTCACTCATTGCCTGCAATTCACGCCAGATATGAAACTCTACCATCTCCTGGTACCGCTTTAGTTTCGCGCCATGATATCCGCCGATAGAATGATGAAAGTAAGAAGTGGTTGCATTATTGAAAACATCAGTCGCAAGATTGGCTACACGGTAATTGATTGCTTTTTTATCAGCAAGTATATATTCATCTGCCGGTGAAGGTTCAATACCGCCGTCTTCAGTACGTTCCACAAAACTGTCTTTGTTCAGATAGCGCTGATTTATGAGCCACATATCAGCAAGAATTAAAATTCCAAGAGTAGCTATAAAGAGTTCGAATTTAATTTTCCTGTAAGCAAATAAAAAAAGCAGCGCGCCTCCGAGTAGTACAAACAATAAACTGCGCAGTACATCCTTTCTGAAAATTGAAATGCGAGCTTTCTCCAACTCAGGCAAGAATTGTTTATAGCCTTCAATATATTGCGGCATTAGAGAAGATATTTGCTGGTTTATCTGCTCTTCATTTATAAAAGGATCTTTTTGTTTTAACTGTTCTTTCAACTGCGCTCCAAGAGCCTTCTCATAATTTGAAACCGTTTCGCGACTGGAAGTAAAATCGTTTATAAGTTTTGGAGCGCCAAGACAGGAAAGCAGAAATAATACAACTGCGGAAACAGAGATGATTAGTCCGCGTTTGTAGGGGGGAGCTTTAGGCTGAATCTTTTGAGATGTCAATGCTTCTCTGTCCTGTATCATCTGGTTTAGCGTTAACGCCGCGAGAAGAGGAAGGACTAACTCAACAACAACAAGCATCATGGAAACGGCCCGGAACTTATTGTAATAAGGAAAATAATTAAAAAAGATTTCGGAAAAGGAAGGAAAGAACCTTCCCCATGAAAGCATGAGCGCAAGCAACGCACCAACAACCAACGGCCATTTCAGATCTGACCTGACGTAAAAAAGAGCAAACAAACTCATGAGCACAATGATTGCTCCCGCATAAACAGGTCCAGCTATAATTGTCTGTTCTCCAAAATAAGAACCGCGCTGCATTACATCATCATAATACTCCGGCTTAATATTGTCTGCCTGCTTCCCGTTTAATGCTTCTTCAATTGTATTCCCTGATCCTCCTCCCTTGAAATTCGGAATGAGTAATGAAAAACTTTCGCTTACGCCGTAACT
>CBIHPU010000757.1:0-1760 GCA_966211935.1 uncultured bacterium
TTCTTTCCCGAGTGCAAGAGCCGGTGTGTAGGAAAAGAGGGAACTGGTTTTTAGAAAAAACTTTTTAGAAATACTTTAAAAATATTTCCCCTCAACAAGATAGTTCTTCACATAATCTTCAATTCCTTCCTCAAGCGAATAAAATTTTTCCGTATAGCCCTGCGATTTTAATTTGTCCATCTTCGCTTCCGTAAAATACTGGTACTTGTCACGTATGTCAACAGGTGTATCAACAAACTCAATGTTCTCTTTTGCTCCCGCGGCTTTGAATGTGTTTCTTGCGAGATCCAAAAAGGTCCGCGCCTTGCCCGTACCTAAGTTGTAAATGCCGTTTTTAATTCTGTTTTCATGCAAAAAAAGACAAACCTTAACTAAATCCTTGACGTAAATAAAATCGCGCAGCTGTTCTCCGTCTTTGTATTCAGGATTGTGTGAACGGAACAATTTTACCTTTCCCTTTTCTTTTATCTGTTTGTACGCGTGAAAAATTACTGAAGCCATTCTTCCCTTGTGGTATTCATTGGGTCCGTAAACATTGAAGAACTTTAATCCGACCCAATACGGTGGTTTTTCTTTTTGTTGCAGTACCCATTTGTCAAATTCATTTTTAGAATCGCCGTACGGATTCAGTGGTTTCAGCAAATGAATTTTACTTTCATCATCTTCGTAACCATGTTCACCCAATCCATAAGTTGCAGCGGAAGAAGCATAAACAAGCGGCACGTTGTGAGCGCTGCAGATCTCCCAGAGTTTTTGTGAGTATCTCACGTTCAGCACATCGAAAATTTCTTTGTTGAATTCTGTAGTATCGGTGCGTGCGCCAATGTGGAATGCAAAAGCTACAGAAGGCGCGCTGCTTTCAAACCAGTGCAGAAACTCCTCCCTGTTTATTTTTGCGTGATATCTTTTTCCTTCCAGGTTTTTGTCCTTCTCAATATTGGAAAAGTCATCAACAAGTATGAGGTCGGTTATACCCTTATCATTAAAACTTCTTACAAGACAAGAACCAATAAATCCTGCGGCGCCGGTTATAACTATCATAGATTAATTTTAGCTGACTAAATTACGTGCTACCCACTGAATAAACAAAAACGAAGCCGTTATGAGTGAAAATGATTTAACTTATTTTTTCTTATTGCAAGAATACAATATATGAATAGAGTTTGCAGTTTTTATCTGTGGTGGAACAAGCAGTTGTGAAATATGCGTTTATTCTTTATATCGCTTGCATTTTCTGACTGAGGTTCTGTTTTAAAAATAGATACTTTTGGTCTGTAATAAATCTGAAACAAATGAAAATTACACGGGTGTTTGATATTCTGGATAAGTTAAAGACAGAATTCAATAACAAAACTGATATTCTTGCCGCAAAGGAGAATAAGGAATGGCGCAAATACAGTACAAAAGAGTTTATTGAGAATGTGAATTATGTAAGTTACGGTTTGCTGAACCTTGGACTGAAGCGCGGTGATAAGGTCGCAATTATTTCCAACAACCGGCCCGAATGGAAGTTCGTGGATTTTGGTTGCCAACAGGTGGACATAATCACGGTTCCGGTTTTTCCAACTATCAGTACGCAGGACCTGAAATTCATTCTGAATAACGCGGAAGTAAAAGCTGTTTTTATTTCTGCAAAAGACATTTACGCAAAGCTTGCTTCAATTGCCGATGAAATTCCTTCCGTAAAATTTGTTCATTCGTTTAATGAAATTGAAGGTGTGCCTAACTTCCGCACTTTTATTGAGTATGGTAAAATGAAT
>CBIHPU010000758.1:0-1759 GCA_966211935.1 uncultured bacterium
CTCCGCCAACTGAAGTCCACGCAAGTCCGGTTACAACTCCGGGAACATCGTTGCCCTGGTATTTTTCTTTGCTGTGGGAAGGTCCGAGAACTTTTAAAACGAGTTTGTCATTTATCTGCGGCGCTTCGCGATCTGACGCTATCTCTCTTGCGACGAAACGACCGATTTTGGCGATTCGTTTTTCAAGTGAACGCACACCACTTTCTCTCGTATAGTCTTCTATAATTTTCTCAATAATTTTTTCCGGAATCTTTAATTGACTCTTCTTGAGTCCGTTTTCTTCTGTTTGTTTTGGAATGAGATGTCGCTTGGCAATTTCAATTTTTTCTTCTGTTGTATATCCATTGATCTCGATGATCTCCATCCTGTCGCGCAGCGCCGGCTGAATTGTTGCCAGGTTATTGCATGTTGCAATAAACATCACTTTGGAAAGATCAAAATCTACTTCTAAAAAATTGTCATAAAAAGTTGAATTCTGTTCCGGATCCAATACTTCCAGCAAAGCCGACGAAGGATCACCATGCAGATCACTTCCAACCTTATCTATTTCATCAAGCACAAAAACCGGATTAGACGATTGAACTTTTCTGATATTCTGAATGATTCGACCAGGCATAGCGCCTATGTAAGTTTTTCTGTGTCCGCGAATTTCGCTTTCATCTTTTAATCCGCCCAGCGACATTCTTACATATTTTCGTCCAAGTGAACGCGCAACTGATTTCCCCAATGAAGTTTTACCAACGCCGGGAGGACCGTAGAGACAAATAATTGGCGATTTTAAATTTCCTTTCAGCTTCAATACTGCAAGATGTTCAAGAATTCTTTCTTTAACTTTTTCAAGTCCGAAATGATCTTCATTCAATATTTTTTCGGCGTGATTCAGGTCAAAATTGTCAGTTGTAAAATCCGTCCAGGGTAAATCAAGCAATAGCTCGATATAAGAACTTTGAATACTGTATTCTGCAGCATTCGGATTCATGCGCTGCAGTTTGGCAAGTTGTTTTTCAAAAACCTCTTCAACTTCCTTGCTCCATTTTTTTTGCTTGGCGCGTTCTTTAAATTCATTAATCTCCTGTTCAAAGGAATTTCCGCCAAGTTCTTCCTGAATTGTTTTTATTTGCTGATGAAGGAAATATTCACGTTGCTGCTTGTCAATATCAGTTTTAACTTTGTTCTGGATCTGATTTTTCAGTTCAAGCATTTGTAGTTCTCGAGTCAGATGCGAAAGCACAAGCGTTGCCCTCTCTTTCAGATCCTGAACCTCAAGCATGCTTTGTTTTTCCGCAACGGGCGCATTCATGTTGCTGGAAATGAAATTCACCAGAAACGAAGGACTTTCAATATTCGTAATGGCAAAAGCTGCTTCTGAAGGAATATGAGGACTTTGTTTAATGATAAGAAGCGCCATGTCTTTAAGCGAGGAAACAGTGGCCAGGAATTCACTGTCATCCTTTGCAGGACGCGTTTCCATTATTGGCTCAATGTTCGCCTTCATGTATGGCTCTTCCTGAATAAAATCTTTTATGCGGAATCTTTTTTTACCCTGTATTATTACCGTGGTACTTCCATCCGGCATGCGCAACATGCGTATGATATGAGCAATGGTACCTACACGGTTTACATCGTTTACTGTAGGATCCTCCAATTGGTCATTCTTTTGTGATACAACGCCAATGGTTTTATCGCCCTTATAGGATTCTTTGATCAGGGTTATCGATTTATCACGTGCAACGGTAATAGGAATTACGACACCAGGAAA
>CBIHPU010000759.1:0-1753 GCA_966211935.1 uncultured bacterium
GGCTATTATGTTGACGGACGCAAGGAAAAGCTCTGGAAGACCTATCATAACACCGGGAAAATAAAGAGTGAGATCACTTATGTGCACGATGTTCCGGATGGGCCGGCAAAATTTTATAATTCTGACGGGAAAATAATTCTGGAGGGAATATTGAAAGATAAGAACTGGGTCGGTAGTTACACCGTTTTTGATACGAACGGAAATAAAATTAAACGTGATTCGATGTCTGTGAAAAGAGCGAGCTATCTTTCTTTTGGCGGATTCGTTTTAAAAAACGGCAAAGCTGTTGAAGATGTGAAAATTGTTATTGAACGCAACGATTTTGAAATTGACGAATATAAAACAGCCGCTGACGGCTCGTTCCGATTTAAGCTGGAACTGGATTTTGACTACACGCTTTATTTTTCCAAACAGGGATGTAATGAGCAAATGATAGAAGTGAACACGAATGTATATGACCTGGCGGATACAACGGTTTACGAGCTGCATGATTGGAAAATAAACCTGTACGAAAATTTTGCCGCCAGTGCCACCAATGAATTTGTGGGATTTCTTATTAATAAACCATCCGACCGCGTTTATTTCAGTAAAAAGAAGCACAAGTTCGTTGCAGATGGGGCCTATGTTCATTTATTTAAGAAAGAATTCAAGGACATCAGCGAATCAACGCGGTTCCTGCTTGCCCAGGCCGCTGAGGATAATAAAAAACTTGAGATAGAAAATCTTCGGATCGAATCAGAGAAGAAATTTAAAGAGATCCAGTTGCTGCAACAGGAGCAAATGCTGAAGGATGCTGAATTAAAACAGAAAGAGGCGGAAATCATGGCCCAGAAAATGGAGGCTGAAAAAAAGGCGGCTGATCTTTCTATGTCAGAGCAGCAAAAGAAAATAAAGGAACTTTTGCTCGAACAGCAGCGCATACAGTTAGAGAAACAGAAAATTGACGGAGAACGCAATGCAAAAGAACTCGAGCGTTTGGCCATTCTGAAAAAAATGCAGGAACTCGAGATCAGGGATCAACAGGCGGCAATTGCAAAGCAAAATAGTGAAATAGTGGAGCAGAAAAGATTAAGTGAGCTGGCATCCAAAGAAGCAAGCATGGCAATCAAAGAAAAGGAACTAAGCGACAAGGAAGCGAAGCAGATTTCCAACCTGATGAAGCTTGCGGTGGGTGCTTTGTTGATCGTATTGGGTTTTGCATTTTTCCTGTACAGAAATATTCAGCAAAAGAAAAAAGCGAATGCCTTGCTTGAACAGCAGGCAAAAGAAATTGCACAACAAAAATCAGAGATAGAAGAGAAGAGTTATCTTATTGAACAAAAAAATATTGAGACGGAACAAAGTATACTATACGCTAAGCGGATCCAGTACGCGGTTCTTCCGCCTATTCAGGAAATAGGGCAGTACCTCGACAAATTTTTTGTGCTTTATAAACCAAAAGATATTGTAAGCGGTGATTTTTATTTTTTCTCGGATAAATACGCGAAGGAAAACAAAGTTGTAATTGCAGCAGTTGATTGTACTGGCCACGGTGTGCCGGGCGCTTTCATGAGCTTAATCGGCAGTGAGAAATTGCGCGACGCGGTTGATGCGTCTCCGCGCGCTTCTGATATCCTCTATCAGTTGAACCGTGGAGTGAAGCAATCTTTGAGACAGTCAGGAGAAGAATCTACCCGGGATGGAATGGACCTTTCAGTTTGTGTTCTTCCGGCAAGAAAGAATGGAAGCGATAAAATAAAGGTTGAATACTCTG
>CBIHPU010000760.1:0-1753 GCA_966211935.1 uncultured bacterium
ATACTCCGCAACCCTGTACGTGAATTATTCCGGAATTATTTAAAATGGTCGCGCCTTCAATAATCATTGTATCGTAAACGTGAAGCTCTGCAAAGTTTGAAATGGTTAGCGTATATACAGTACCACCGGGAGCATCGATCAAATCGCCATTTACTGCAAGCACACCATTTCCGTTAATCCCGATATTCGTGTTTATCGTTACGTCGGCGTCAGAAGCTATTACAACAGTATTGGATGAAACCCCAGGAGGAGCTGTTCCACCGTTCCAGGTTGTGCCGGCCGTCCAGTTACCGCCAGTTGAAAGACTGGTAAATGTGGTTTGAGCCCAGAAAGTCTGAGAGAAGAAAAATGTTATTAAAAAAACAAGTAAGAGTCGTTTAACAAAACTTAATTAGGGGGCAATGTTAAAAATAAGTGAAAAAAAATTACCCGACACCATTAGCGAGTAAGATTTAGATAAAATAGAGTGAAAAACCTATCAAATGCAGCCATTAAGAGGGGAGGTGAAAATTTCCATTGACATTTTGCATTTCGTAGAGCTTTTTATATACGCCATTTTTGCCCAGCAGTGAAGCATGTGTGCCTTTTTCTATTATTTCACCCTGACTCATAACAACAATTTCATCAGCGTGAACAATGGTTGAAAGACGATGGGCGATAACAATGGTTGTGCGGTTTTCCATAAGGCGGGTTAGTGCGTCCTGAACAAGTCTCTCGCTTTCGGTATCCAGGGCGGAGGTTGCTTCATCCAAAATTAAAATGGGTGGGTTTTTTAAAACTGCGCGTGCAATACTGATTCGCTGCCTTTGCCCCCCGCTCAGCTTCCCCCCGCGATCACCAATGTTGGTGTCAAATCCGTCAGGCAACTGCGAAATAAACTCATAGGCATTGGCAATTTTTGCGGCTTCAAACACTTTTTCTCTTGAAACATTGTCGTTCCCAAACGCAATGTTGTTAAATACAGAGTCATTAAACAAAATCGGTTCCTGCGAAACAATGCCAAGTTGTGCCCGGAGATCTTCCGTCTTTATGTTGCGGATATCAACTCCGTCAATAAGCACCGCGCCTTCGCTGGCCTCATAAAAACGCGGAATCATATCTGCCATTGTCGTTTTTCCTGAACCGCTCTGTCCTACAAGCGCTACCGTTTTTCCCTTTTCTATTTTTAAGTTGATATTCTTAAGCACGTAACCTTCATCACCCTTTGTATAAGCAAAAGAAAGATTTTTGTACTCGATGGCAGAAGAAAAAGGCTGCATTGGCTTTGGATCCATCGGTTCGCGAATAAGAATTTCCGCTTCCAGTATCTTGTCGATGCTCTCAGCAGACGCAAGTCCTTTCTGTACATTGTAATAAGAAGTTGTAAGTTGCTTAACAGGAGGAACAAGCTGAGAAAAAATAACAATGTACCCAATAAAAACGCTTCCGTTCAGCCGAACTTCATCAATTGGTTTTCCCGCATCTGCAATAACAATGCTTCCACCTATAAAAAGAATAAGCCCCATTATTCCCGCAACCATTACTTCTGACAAGGGAGAAGCAAGATCGTTTTTCCTGTAAACTCTGTTACTGAGTTTGAAAAATTTCTCGTTTACTTCGCGAAACTTTTTATTCACAAAAGATTCAGAGTTAAAGGCTTTAATAACCTTTAATCCGCCGAGAGTCTCTTCCATTATTGAAAACAAAGTGCCCAGCACATTTTTGCTCTTCACGGAACTGCGTTTCAGGCTCCTTCCAATAAGCGCCACAACAA
>CBIHPU010000761.1:0-1748 GCA_966211935.1 uncultured bacterium
ATCACAACAAAAAGAAAAAATTCCAATACCTGGTAAACGAGTGGGGAGTTGATCTGCAGAGTGAACACGAGCGTTATTTGGTTGAGAAACATTTTAAAAAGCCCGTCATACTTACTGATTATCCCAAAGCGATCAAGGCTTTTTACATGCGTCAGAATGACGATGGAAAAACAGTCAGAGCAATGGACATTCTTTTTCCGGGAATAGGTGAAATTATAGGTGGATCACAACGGGAGGAGCGATTGGAAAGCTGGAAACAAGAATGCGCGAAATGCATTTGCCCGTCGAAGAAATGTATTGGTATCTCGATACCAGGAGATTCGGCGCCTGTCCACATGCGGGATTCGGATTGGGATTTGAACGCCTTGTGCTGTTTGTAACCGGTATGGGAAATATCCGCGATGTCATTCCGTTCCCACGCACACCAAAGAGCGCTGACTTTTAGTCTTTTTTGTTTCAATCGTGAGACCCGGCGCTATTTTATTTTGATTTGTGCCAACCTGTGTGATCTGCGGTTTATATGTTTATTATGCCTGCTCACACTATGGATTTTCTTTCAACCTATGCTGAACTTTCAGATGACGCGAGCCGTAAAAAAAAGGCCATGTATTTTTCACGGAAATAAAAACAGCGGAGAACATGAATCGACGAAATCAAACAAATTTCCGATAGGCTGTTTAGAGAGCAAAAACGAGCACTCAAACACCAGTCATGAATTTAAACTCCGAGGCGGTTGAATGTGTTTTTTAATTATGAAATTTCAGAACTGACAGGAAGATTCCAGGTAAGAAATTATAGCCGGAAATCCCTCGGAAAAGGCTGTAAAAGATGTGTTTTCCCTCTGCAATCAAAAATAAAAGTTTCTCTTTCACGCTTTCGAAAAGTACAATCAGAAGCACGAACAGTTGGTTGATGTATTGGTAATTTGAGTGCATTTTTGACTTTAATTTTATTTTGGCCTTATGCATTAAAATTTTAGGTGAAACCCTGTCTTTTTTAAAAAAAATTGGCTTAGTTTGTATTAAATATTGGAATTTGTAATTTAGCTTTAATTTAACCTCTATGCACATAGCAATAGCCGGAAACATTGGCTCGGGTAAAACAACATTGACTTCACTTCTGGCAAAGCATTATAAGTGGCAGGCACATTACGAGGATGCAGATGATAATCCGTATTTAAATGATTTTTATGAAGACATGCAGCGTTGGTCTTTCAACCTGCAGGTATATTTTCTCAATAGCCGTTTCAGTCAGATCCTCGATATTAGAAAGGGAAATAAGACGGTGGTGCAGGACAGAACAATTTACGAAGACGCTTATATTTTCGCCCCAAACCTCCATGCGATGGGGTTAATGACCACCCGCGATTTTGAAAATTATTTTTCATTATTCAAATTGATGGAGAGTCTTGTTAAGGCTCCTGATATTCTGATTTACCTTCGCGCTTCTGTGCCTACGCTTGTTCGCCAGATACAGAAACGTGGACGCGAATACGAGAACGCAATCCGATTGGATTATTTAAAACGATTGAACGAACGTTACGAAGCCTGGATCACTACTTACGAAAGCGGAAAAATGATTATCATCGATGTAGACGATAACAACTTTTCCGAGAACGCGGAAGATCTTGGCAAAATAATAAACCTGATAGACGGAGAAATACACGGATTATTTAAAAAGTAATTTGAGCAGCGACAGTAACATAGAGAAGAATTTTTTTGAGCAACGGTACAAGCAATTGCTGGAGG
>CBIHPU010000762.1:0-1737 GCA_966211935.1 uncultured bacterium
TGATTGCGGAGATGACAAGGAATGCCTGGAAAAGACATTACAGTTAAACCGCAGGGTTGAATTTAAGGTGATCGGTGTTTTACCTCCTCCGCCTGCCAAGAAGAAAAAGACTCCAGCCAAGGGTGCGAAAAAAACAACTAAAAAGAAGAAATAAATATCATCTTCCGCTTCTCAGTCTTGTTGCTTTTTATTATTTTTAAATTATGTCAGCAAGGCATCCAGCCCTTTCCATCTTAAAAACCCAGAAGAAACTTTCTTTATTTGTCATGGACGATAAAGGAAATTTTATTGGTTCCAACGAAGCCTTTTCAAAATTAACAGGACTCAAGCAAAAGGATCTTACAGGAAAAAAATGTTCACTTCATATTTTTAAAGCGCCTGTCAGGCAATTTGATAAACTGGTTCGGGATTGTCACGAAAAAAAGATCGTAAGTGCGGAGTTTATATTAAACCGAAAAAAAGGACTTCCACTTGAATGCAGTGTGACATTGCTGGATCAGGACAATCATAAATCTATTGTCGGAATTGTTCAGAAAGCGGAGAATATTGATCGTTTGAAAGAAGAGATCGACGCGGTGAACAGGATTGCGGATCATAACCTGAAAAAATTGGTTAAGACCAATGAAAAGCTGCAGGAAGCTAGAAAGGCGGAGCAGGAAGCGTTGAATACAAAAGAAAAGTTTCTTACCAATATTTCCCACGAGCTGCGTACGCCGCTGACAGGTATTTCAGGTATTACCCAACTGCTGGCGAAAACAAGATTAAATCCTCAACAAAAAAAATACGTTGACAGCATACTCCACAGCGCGGATAACCTCGTAAGCATCATTAACGAACTTCTTGATCTTTCAAAAATAAGATCTGGAAAATTTGAATTGGAGCTGCAGGAATTTTCGCTGTTTGATTGCGTTAAGAATTCCGCTTCCGCGTTTTCCATTATTTCCGGAAACAAGAATATTACTTTTAATTTTTCTTACGATAAAAGAATTCCGCCAATTTTAATTGGTGACAGTTTGCGGATTGGGCAGATCATTAATAATCTTCTGAATAATGCATTCAAGTTTACTCATGATGGTTATATTCATCTGAATGTTGTGTTGAAGAAAACGGTAGATAACATTTCTTACATAGATTTTGAAGTATCAGATACCGGAATAGGAATTGAAAAGGAAAAATTGCGCACCATTTTCGAAGAATTTAAGCAGGCAGACGCGGCAACATCTCGTTTATACGGTGGCACAGGTCTCGGTTTATCGATTTGCCAGCACCTGATAAAACTTCAGAACGGAAGCATTGATGTAAAAAGCAAGCCGGGAAAGGGAAGTTCATTTTATTTTTCGCTGCCTTTACCAATTGGTAAAAAATTGAAGCAGGCGGACGTGAAGTCAGGCGACAGACTGAAAGGCTCGCGAATTCTTGTTGCGGACGATAACATGGTGAATGTGCTTGTTATTGAAAATATTCTTAAGAAAGAAGGAGTGCACGTTATAACCGCAGCCGATGGAAGAGAAGCGTATACAAATTTCAAAAAGACTCCCATCGATCTTATTCTGCTCGATCTGAATATGCCTAGAATGGATGGTTTCGAGCTCGCCAAACTCCTTCGGAAAAAGGAGAAAAGCAAAGTCCCTATCATCGCCGTCACTGCTGCCAATCCTGAGTCCGTGGAGAAAAAATGCACGGACAGCGGTTTTACCGACATAATTTTTAAACCTTTCAGGAACGAAGATTTTGTGG
>CBIHPU010000763.1:0-1725 GCA_966211935.1 uncultured bacterium
TCAGTTTCCGTAAAAACACAATTTGCGGGAATTGAAACGCACATTATTGTTGTTGACCTTCTGCGGTACCTGGCACCGAGATATTTTTCTGAGTTTGTAATGAAGGATGAAGGAAAATACTGGGAGAGCGGGGACAAAATCTTACTCGCGGAAAATTTCGACAAGTTCAACAACATGCTCAACAATTATAAGTCTTCAGTTGAAGCGTTTCCCATGCAGGCCAATGAAAACCTGGAATCCTATATGAACCGGCTGGTTGAGTTCATTCAAAAAAAGGGAAAGAAATAAAAATTATTTCTCAAGCAATACAAAAGCTCCCCAGTAAAATGGGTCCTTGTACTTTTCTTTTACTTTCAGCTGCGCTTTTTTAAATGCAGGTAATTTATTTTCTGCTTTCGGATCTTTCAGCCATTCTTTAAAAAATTCCACCATCAGTTCCTGGGTCGCGTAATCATCCACTATCCACATACTCATCAGCAGTGACTTTGCTCCGGCAATTAAAAAAGATCGCTGCAAACCGTAAACGCCTTGTCCGTTAAGCGTTTCTCCCAAGCCGGTCTGGCAAGCAGATAAAACAACCATTTCAGTATTCTGCAGGTTCATGAAAGATGCTTCGTAAGCAGTCAGAATTCCATCTTCATCTTTATCGTGCAGTACCGCTGTATCTCTTGCAACCACGCTTGCTCCCGCTAACATCACTCCACTTCGCAAAAGCGGATTCTGTAAAACCCTGTCCGCGTTAAAACCCATTATTTTTTTGTCGTTCGTTTTAATGTCTGGTAGAAAAAATCCATGTGTGGCAATATGCAGTACAAGTGGATTCACTACAGTCTTTAAATTTTTTTCATTCGCATCTGTTTGCAAATAGGTCGTTGTCTGGTAACCGGCTTCTGTAAATACTTTAGAGAGGTCTTTTACCTCCTTTTTTGTACCGGGCAGGGGAGAGAGTTCGTAAAAACCATAACGTGTTGCAAGCGCGTTGCCTGTTTCCTGCAGTTGCTTCTGCTGTCGTTGAGCTACAAAATCATATTCATAATCGGGGTAACCAAAAAATGTTGCATTCTTATTTCCCGAAACGGAAACTGATTTATTCAGTATGTCTTTTGTGTTTGTAACAAGATGAATGTCCTTTTCTTCCAGCAAATATTTTTTCGTTATCGGGTTGTACATTGTATTCAGGCTTAACTGCAGGTATATTCCATCTCCTGAAAAATAAATATGTTGTTTGTTTTTTAAAGCGTCGTTCAGTTTTTTCCAGTAACGCGACCAGGAATTATTGTCAGGCTTGCGGTCCAGGATATTTTTTCTGTATTCGTTGGCCCATTCATTATCGAGTTTGTTTCCCTCGTCAAGAATGATGAATTCAGGATATTTACTTTCTTTAGTGACAACCAGAGCCGCGTAATTAATCTGCAGAATGGTATCTGCAGAATAAAAGGAGCTCCTTACAATTTCAACGGCGGCTGATTTAGTATCCAATTTAGCCGCAATATCTTTCCACGTTAAATCACTTGTGTTAGAATTGGTTTTAAGCGCGATATTTAAATCCTTTTCAATTTGCCCCGCCTGCATTTCAAGAGAGTCCACATAAATTCCGTTGGCCACTAACTGTTCCTCGGTCATTCTATAACGATTGCCTATATATTTTCTGAGCTCAACAAGGTACTCGTACTGGTCAATTAGTTCTTTGTTTTCTGAAGCATATACGTTTCTTCTGAATTCTGA
>CBIHPU010000764.1:0-1710 GCA_966211935.1 uncultured bacterium
GTGAATTTGAAATTGTAACTACCATGGTATCCGCTTCGGCAGCGCAGTTCCCAAAATTGGTAGCGTTAAGAACCAGCGTAACACTTCCTGCCAGCGTATCGGCGCTGCTTGCAACATAAACTCCATTTAGTGTTGTTGAAGCAGGAGAAAAGGAACCGGTTCCGGTTGATGTCCAGACACCAGTGCTTGCACCTCCGCTAACTGTACCGCTTAACTGAACATTTGAGTTGTTTCCACAAACGGTCTGATCGGCTGAAGCATTTACAATGGGAGCTGGAGTTACTTCCAGAATGATTGTATCGCGAACAACAGGACAAGGGCCGGTAGATGACAGAATTATTTTAATAGGACTGATTGCGGTATCGAGCGGGCTTGCGAGATACACATTTGAAAGAGCGGAGTTGCCGTTCTGAAATGTACCGAAACCCGTTCCGCTCCAAGCTCCCGTAACCGAACCGCCTCCAATGAATCCGCTGAGCGACAAAGGCACATTCGCGCAAATTGTATCATCTGGACCTGCAGAGACAAAAGGATAAGAAGTAAATTCAGAAAGAAATCCATAAGAACTTCCTGTCGAATTATCTCCCTGCATAATGCCCAATCCGAAAATATCACCTGGATTATAAACTTCATTGTAAGAATTAACCGGAACCTGTGTTGTGTTGAAATAGATCAGTGCGCTTTTATACGTGCCGGCGGTGCCCGGAACATTTTTAAAATCACCCGCATTGATTAATCCGCCAGCTCCATTAACCTGAAACAAACCTTCAAACCCGGAACGGATAAATAAACGCAACGCAAAAGAATCCGCCGAAGTTCTTGTAAAAGCAGTATTATAGGTTCCGGCGCAAACCATATTGGGAACCTGTGCACCACTCAACTTACAACCATACCCCGAAACATGAAATACATAAACGGGCTTGTTTGTTTTCACATACAATACAGTATCATTGCCAATCGCGTGTTCGTGTGTCTCGCTCCAGTTAATAACAGAGGTCATTGTAGAAGCGCCAAAAACACTCAGGTTGGTATTGTTCTGCGTCGCGAGAATGTAAATCTGCTCGTTGTTTCCTGTTCCTCTGTGAATAATAAAATCCGTTCCGGCCTGAGCAGAAGTTGTTATCTGATCGCCCAGAGTACTTAAACAACCAGCTTCAGAAACCGCGCCTGTGAATACAGTTACAGCAACAGGTTTGTCGGCCGAAATAATTGAACCTGCAAGAGAAGTAGCAGCAGTCGCATTCGTATCACGCGCGCAATAAGTTTCTCCCTCATCAAGTGTAATTGAATAAGTAACATTTGCATTATGACCGATGACGTTCGCGCGCGGTGTGATCAAAACTGTTGTTCCGTTTTGTGTTGCCACGATCTCAATTGACGAAAAAGATTTAGGGGTAGTTACTCCATTGGCCCAGAACTTTTGGAACGGTGTATAAAAATCTGTTCCCACGGCCTTCAGACCTTTCAACGTAAAAAATTCTGTATTGCCATTATTCTTTAATTCATAAATCGCTCCAATGGGAGCGGTAGCCTGTATACGAAGTCCGTTTGTGAGAACAGCATTTGCAGTAGTGTTTTCAATTCCGGCGAGAAAAGGAGTAAGATCCACGCTGTCTACACTATTTGCGCCAAGATTAACTACAATAGGAGTAAATGTTCCGTTTGCAGGCTGAGAAATAGTAACTGTACTTGCAGCCGCGTAACTCATCA
>CBIHPU010000765.1:0-1706 GCA_966211935.1 uncultured bacterium
ATCTCTTTATATCTCGGCGTGGTCACATACACTTTTATCTTTCGCTTGTAACTCCGGGTGAAATTGCACTTGTTGTCATTATTGATTGTTAGTACACCATTTTCCACTTTGGTCTTTACAAGCTTAATAACATTTTCACCGCCTTCAATGCGTACACTGCTTTCATTACCTTCCTGCAGGTAGACATCCAGTTTATCTTCCACATCTATTTTATCAAAACCTTCAAGATTCCTTGTTATAAACGTTTCCTCACCTGTGCGTTTAATGCAATCGCAGAGATTTTCTTTTTTGCAGGAATTGATTAATAAAAATGAAAGCAGGAAGGTAAATGCCAGCGCTGTCGTATTAATTTTCTTTTTGCGATTCATTTTATTTTTTTTTGAGCGGAAACCTGTATCCGATTCCATATTCAAAATAATCGGCCCTGGCCCAATGCGACTTTAGTCCAACCTGTAAGATCATGTTATTTTTTAAATAATAACGTACTCCTATGCGGTGAAAGAAAAGTCCGTCTTCTTTCCAGGTTGTCTTAACGTAATAACCCATTTCAATGGGGAAACTGATCCTTCCCAGGTTATATGCCCAACCAACTTTCACGCCAAACTGAACATTTTGCTCTGAGCTTACAACAATTGAATCTTCAACGAGTGAATTAACCTTGTTGGCCGGATTGTAATATAGATCAACTCCGGCTCCCCATTTATGCGTATTGCGCACGTTCAGGTAATAACCCATAGTATGCGTTTGTGCAAGATATTTTCTTCCGCCAACAGGATAGATTGAAGTAAAACCTAGCGAGGAGATCCAGTATAATTCATGTTTAGACAATCTTTTAGTGGATGAATCAACGAAGGTTGGAAAATTCATCTCTCCTTCCGGTTTTTGAGTTGTTTTAAATACGAGCGACACGTTCAGCGTTGCCAGGTTAAGCCCGAGATTCGGAACTTTTATCTTTCCATTCGAAGCGTGCGACAAAGCCACACCATAGTCCAGTCTTAATTTTTCTGAAAGCTCACGTTTCCACATGAATTTCATATTGACAAAACCGTTTACCGGCGCGCTGATAACATTGTTTTTGTGGTTTTCAATCGGATCGAAGCGCCTGGTTGCATACGCCACGCCAAATCCAAGACGCATGTATACTCTGGATTTTTTCGCTTTTTCCCTCAGTGGTATTTCCATATAAGGCGCTGCCGCAAAAATATTTCCGAGTTGTTCGGGATTTCCCAAAGTAAACCAGTAAAGCGCGAAACCTTTTTCAGGAAAATTGTTTTCGTATTCCCACAAGTGTTTGTCGTAAGAGGGAACAGAACCGGAAACTTCAGCGCCGCCAATATGACCCTGCACCAGGTGCCCCATACTGTTCCTGTGCTCCATTATATAACCATAATGCGGGCTAAGGCTCCAGTAAATAGATTTTTTGTTCGCTTTCTGCCCATAGAAAAATGAGGGAAGAAAACAGGCGAAAAACATAGCGCTTTTTATCCAATTCTTATCAACCATTGCCGAATGACAAAATTAAGAAAATACCTTTGCTGCAGGGAGAGAAAGAATGGAAATGATTCTGTTTTATCGCCTTTTAAATCCTTTAACATTATGTCCAGGCAAACTGAAGCTTTTTCCCGTCTTTTAAAAATAATGGATGAATTGCGCTAGCAGTGTCCGTGTGATAAAAAGCAAAATATTGAAAGTATACTTCACCTTAC
>CBIHPU010000766.1:0-1687 GCA_966211935.1 uncultured bacterium
GGATCCACCTCCATCTCAAAGCCGTATATTTCCGCTTTATTTTTAACGAAAAAATCAAAATTAGTACTATAAAATTCTCTGAGGTCTTTTGAAAATGTAAATGAATTTTCACATATGGCAATAAATTCTTCCTTATCATTCTTTCGAATACAATGGTTCAAGATATAACCACAACTAAATGGAATTTCTTGCGCTAACACCAACTTCTTGCCACTTTGAATAATTGTCTTTGCAAAAAGATTCTTTATCGCAATATTTTCTTTTCTGTACGAATGAGTTTCTCCAATAAAAAAACAATTTTTATTTTCAATAATCGAATTTAAAGCCGTCATCACTTCCTTATTACCGACATCATTATTGAGCTTATGTTTTGATGTGCCCAGGCAAGAAGTCAAACCCTTCAAAACGACAACGATTATAAGGATAAGGAAAATTTTTTCAAAAACATATTTCCCCTCTGGGTCAATCATAATTCTCCTCCTTAACTAAACGGCCATCTTCACTGTAATATTTCCATATACCATATCTAAGATCAGTTTTACCAGGCGGCGGACTAACATGAAAATACTTGATGACTTTAATGTTCCCATTTTTATAATATTCTACAACCCTTCCATCATAGACAAGGGCGTCCGTATTCAACTTACCTTCTATTCTCTTACGCCCTTTTCTATCTTTTCCAATAACATAAGATGAATTGATTTGAGCGCGTGCGAATCCGGGGCCCCCAACTTTAAGTATTCGCAATTTCTTATACTTAAGGACAACTGTGTCTTGCGCCCTGTAGATCGTCAAAAAAGATAACCCAATTAGGAAGGTCAAAATCCATATTAATTTTCTCATAAGTAAATTGATTCACCTTATTATAATTATGGAAAGCAACTGCATAACAAATTTATAAAACAATACTGTAACAACTCGTGAAAATGTTCCGTATCATTAAATTTATTTTTTTTCGGCATTTAAACCAATGGCGATTGTTATTGACAAATAAAAAACGCCCTGCAATTTTTTTACCGGGCGTTTAATTTATTTCAGTTGAATTACTTCTTTTTCTTCACCAAGGCAAATTTGGACGAGTCGAAATCTAAGATCTTCTCGTAGTATTGCTTGAACTCGGAAAATTCTTCAATCGGAATAATACTCATATAGAAAACCTGCGTTTTGGTTACAATTAATCCTCCGGCAACTTTTTGAAAGTTTACTTTATAGCTTCCATATTTACTTTCCAATGAAAAATCTTTTGGCATTTCCATCAGATCATATCCTTCTGGAAATTTCACCATAACTTTCTGCACATTGCCTTCCACCTCCGCAATGTCACGCACATCCAGCTGATTGAAACGCTTGTTCGAATAAATTGCAGGATGCGAATTAATAGATATCATATACGGAACACGAAACACAAGCATGTTGGAAACCCTGTCACAGAAATTGTATGCGTTGAAATCGAAATTTCCTTCCAGCGGATTTGAAATATCATCAACGTTCCCAAAACTATATTTCTCTATATTAAGATTAGAAAAAATTCCGTTGCCCATCATCTGCAGCACCTTGTTCTTTTTTTCTTCTTCTCCAATTTGTGTAATGTGCTCACGAAGATTTCCACCCAAAGCGCCTTTCATTTTTGAGCGTACTTTCAAGGATAAAGAGCGATCAGCATTCAGCGTTGCGGTAATGTCAACTT
>CBIHPU010000767.1:0-1686 GCA_966211935.1 uncultured bacterium
CAGTTTCCGCATCTCACACTGAAAGCATAGTGGTATTTCCAAATCCTGTAAGGTCTGGGAATCCGCTTTTAGTAAAAGGCGCGACGTTGCCATATGCAGCAGAAGTAATTTCTATGACAGGCGCGTTGGTGTGGAAAAACGATAAGATCGAAGAGAGAGAATTTGAAATTCCAACAATAAATTTAAGTGCCGGAATGTATTTCGTAAAAACGGTGGATGGAGGAAGAAAGACGGTGACCAAGGTTGTGGTGGAGTAGGAGATTCACGTTACTAGATGTGTGAATATAACTTGATTCATAGTTCTTGAAAAGTGGATTATTCTGTTTTGAAAATTTGTAACTTTCTAATCGCTAAAGAAAGTAACTATGTTCTTATCAAAAATCCTCAGCCTTGGTTTATTTGTTTCGTTTACGATTTTGTCTTTTGGACAAGAAAATTTTTCATTTCAGGAATCAGCGTGTGGTTTAGTCGAAAATAAAGGACAGATCCGGGATCAGAATCAAGTTCCCAATCACAATGTAAAATACATTTTGAGTTTGCCTTTTCTGAATGTTCAGTTCAGAGCCAGCGGAATTGGTTATGACTCATATAAAGTCAGAGAGACTGGTAATAATAAATCAACGGGTTTCTACGATGAATCAGTAACTGGAAATACATACTCGTATAACTTTCATAGAGTGGATATAGAGTTTGTCGGCGCTAATGACAACTGCATTATCAAAGCGGAAAATCAATCAGATCAATTTTATAATTTTTTTCTTTCGGGAAGTAGAATTGAAGATATTCACGCGTTTTCGAAAATAACTTATTGCAATTTGTATCCGGGTATTGACCTTGAATTCTTGTGCGTTAAAAATCAGCTGAAGTATAATTTCATTTTACGTGAAGACGCGGATATTAGTATGATAAGATGGAAATATAACGGTGCGGATAATGTTCTGTTGAGCGATAATAAAATTTCAATCCTGTTCAATGAGAAGACTCTTGAAGAAAGTATTCCAGAAAGTTTTATCCGAAAAACGAATTGCATTTCAGAAGACAAGGTAGATATCCGATATAAATTGTTTGAGGATAATTCTTTTGGATTTTCACTTCAATCACCGTTTAAAATGATGCCTGATGAAGTTTTAGTAATTGATCCGGTTCTTACAGTAATGTGGGCTACATATTATGGCGGGAGTAATGGAGACTTTATTCTTAATTCATGTGTAGATAATTCAGGTTCTACGTATCACACCGGCACTACCAGTAGTTTGAGTTCAATTGCCACTGCGGGATCTTATCAGTCTACATTTTCCGGCGTCGGTGATATTATGCTGATTAAACTTTCTCCCAATGGATTTCCGGTTTGGGCAACATATTTTGGCAGTAGTAAAGATGAAGGAGCGCGCAGAGTGATATTAGATAACTCAAACAATATTTATTTATGTGGACTTACAGCAGATTCACTATCGTCACTTTCAACAATTTCTAGTCATCAGCCATTATATGGTGGCGGGAACTGGGATGGAGTGTTGGCGAAATTTTCCAATTCCGGCAATTTAATCTGGAGTACCTATTTTGGCGGAAGTGGAAGTGATGATGCGCTTTTTTGTGATGTGGATGCAATCGGAAATATCTATCTGGCCGGAGGTACAACCAGTGCAAACAACATTGCAACAGCAGGTTCTTATCAGGCAAATATTT
>CBIHPU010000768.1:0-1683 GCA_966211935.1 uncultured bacterium
GATCTCAGTTGAATCTGTAATGATAAATTCAATATTTGATTCTTCTTTTTCTTCTGCCGTTATTTCCTGAATTTCATTTTTTGGTTCTTCCAGTTCAACCTTCTTAACGAACATTTCAGGTGCAACCTCATTTTTTATTTCTGTTGTTTCGTTAACAGGAGTAATGATCTCGTGAATAGATTCATTTTTTAATATGATGAAAGGCTCTTCAGTTTTACTTTCAGAAGATTCAACCGTTGTCTGCTGCTGACTTACGATGCTCTGATCAATCGCAGGTTTTTCATCTGTAAGCATGCTTATAACTCTTTCATTTTCTCTTGCAGATTCAAAACCGGTATCTCTTTGCTGAAAGCCGGTCGCAATAATTGTTACACTCACCTGTTCACCCAGAGAAGGATCGATTCCATAACCTGTGATCAATTCTGCAGTAAATCCACTTTCTTCCTGGATGTAATCTGTAATTTCTCCAAATTCATCCATGGTTATATCATCACTACCACTCATAATGTTGAGAAGTACGTGACGCGCACCTTTTATATTGTTATCGTTAAGCAATGGAGAATTAAGAGCGCTTTCAACCGCGCGAAGCGAACGATGCTCACCGCTCGCTGAAGCTGATCCCATGATCGCGACTCCACTGTCCTTCATTACTGTTCTCACATCATTGAAGTCAACGTTGATGTGAAGATTAATTGAAATGATCTCCGCGATTGATTTAGCAGCACCAAGCAACACGTTATCTGCAATTGTAAACGCTTCGCTCATTTTGAGATTGCCGTAGATCTCGCGCAATTTGTCATTGCCTATCACAAGCAGGGTGTCAACATATTTCTTTAATTCCTCCAAACCATATTCAGCCTGTGCGCGACGTTTTTTTCCTTCGTTTGTATAGGGTATTGTCACGATAGCTACTGTAAGGATTCCGAGTTCTTTTGCAACGGACGCAATAATTGGCGCTGCACCAGTTCCGGTTCCACCGCCCAAACCTGCGGTGATGAATACCATTTGTGTTCCATCACTTAAGTGACGACGGATCTCATCTATTGTTTCAATAGCCGCGTCACGACCTTTTTCAGGAATTGAGCCGGCGCCTAATCCTTTTGTCAGATTGTTACCAAGCTGAATTTTATTTGGAACGGGACTTTTTTGTAAATGCTGATAGTCGGTGTTGCAGATAATAAATTCAACGCCCTGGATTCCCTGGCGGAACATATGATTTACCGCATTGCTTCCTCCGCCTCCAACACCAATGACTTTGATGATTGAGCGCTGTTCAGGCGTAAATTCGAATTGAAGTGAATTGTTTTCCATTGCTTCTGGTTTTAACCGCATTGCTGCGGAATACACTGGTACTAAAAAAAATGTTATTGTGGCTTCGCTAAATTCCTTATAAAAACAGGTCTCACTTAGAGTGAAATCAAATACTTATTGACACGAAGATGTTTATTGCAGCTTGTTTTTTCCGCAAATTTTTAAATTTCCCCAATGAAAATCAGCATTTGACACAACAAAAAAAGCTAACCATTTCCGGGTTAGCTTTTCGCTTATGTTTTTAGCATTTATTTGTTAATCCAGATCATCCAGCAACCACACTTTCCCATTTTTAAGGAGACTATAAAAAAAAATTACACGTTTTTTTTAAATGTTGTCAGAAGGCTCGGTCTCATTTTTATTTCCATCATT
>CBIHPU010000769.1:0-1681 GCA_966211935.1 uncultured bacterium
TAAGAAGGGGAAAAAGCAAATTATTCTCCTGTAAATTGCGGTTGATTTTCCCCTTGATCTTTTTCATTTATTAACCTTTGTTCTGCAGAAATTTGAATGACGCGCCGGGATAAATAGCGTTGTCTCCCAATTGTTCCTCAATTCGTAAAAGCTGATTGTATTTTGCGATCCGGTCACTTCTGCTTGCACTTCCGGTTTTAATCTGTCCGCACGATAAACCTACTGCAAGGTCCGCAATGGTTGTATCTTCCGTTTCACCGCTTCTGTGACTCATCACAGAGGAGTAAGAGTTTTTATGTGCCAAGTTCACAGCATTGATGGTTTCCGTTAACGTACCAATCTGGTTTACTTTTACCAGGATTGAATTGGCAACGCTTTTATTTATTCCTTCCTGCAGGCGAGTTACGTTGGTAACAAAAAGATCATCACCAACCAACTGAATTTTCTTTCCTAATTTTTCCGTCATCATTTTCCAACCATCCCAATCATCTTCCGCGCATCCGTCTTCAATTGATACGATAGGATATTTACTGCACCAGTCTGCCCAGAAATCGGCCATCTGAGATGGTGTAAGCTGGTCGCCTGTAGATTTTTTGAAGACATATTTTTTCGCGTCGGCATCATAAAATTCAGATGACGCAGCGTCAAGCGCAATGTAAACATCGTGTCCGGGTTTGTATTTCGCAGCTTCAATTGCCTGAAGTACATATTGCAATGCTTCTTCATTCGAACGGATGTTTGGAGCAAATCCTCCTTCATCACCTACGTTAGTGGAAAGACCTTTTTTCTTCAGTACGCTTTTCAATTGATGAAAAATTTCGGTACCCATTCGCAACGCTTCTGAAAATGTTGGAGCGCCAACCGGCATGATCATGAATTCCTGGAAATCGATTCCGTTATCCGCGTGAGCTCCGCCATTTAATATGTTCATCATAGGAATTGGAAGAATGGTTGAGTTTACTCCTCCAACATACCTGAATAATGGAAGACTTGCTTCGTCAGCTGCAGCTTTGGCAGCCGCCAGAGAAACGCCAAGAATCGCGTTTGCTCCAAGATTTCTTTTGTTCGGTGATCCGTCAAGTTCTATCAATTTTTTATCCAAACCGGGCTGATCGAATATATACCAGCCTTTCAGATTTTCTCTGATGATTGTATTTACATTATTTACCGCATTAAGAACGCTTTTGCCGGCATAATGATCCTTGTTGTTATCACGCAACTCAGCCGCTTCGTGAGTTCCGGTGGAAGCGCCGGAAGGAACCGCTGCACGACCAGTGTGACCTGATTCTGTAATTACATCTACTTCTACTGTGGGGTTACCTCTTGAATCAAGAATCTGTCTTGCGGTTATGGCTAAAATATATGACATAATTTTTTTTTAAATGAGCGACCAAAAATAGATGAATACTACTGATTTAAAAAAATAATTTATACTCAAAAACTTAACCGTTTATGAGCTAAAGTTCAGTATTCTCACTTTTCTGTTTGGTGATTCAAGTCACCGGCTTGAAATAAAATAAAAAACCCCGGCGTTTAACCGGGGTTTTTAAATTATTTAGGAAGAAGATTATTCAACAATCATCTTTTTGGTAACACGGTAACCATCTACGTTTACAGAGTAGAAGTAAATTCCTTTAGACAGAACAGCACCGTCAACAGCATAGTGGTACTCACCAGCTTT
>CBIHPU010000770.1:0-1680 GCA_966211935.1 uncultured bacterium
CAGCTTGTCAATTTGAGAATCCCAAAGCAATTTGGAAGATTTTCTTTCCTCTTCTGTTTCTGCAAAATCTGTAATGATGAGAGAAATGTCACTGGTAAGTTCATCTTTCTCTATGCGGAACTCAAAGTAAGAGTCATCTTTTTTATCTATCCAGTGAAAACGTACAAGGCGGTCCGGGATGAATTTCAGTTCCTGGGCTTGCTGTTGACTTCCGTCCCAGAAAAATGTGTAAACGCCATGTCGAATATTTACATCATCACAAAACCACTCAGATAATCCGCTTGGTTCAGTGAGAAAATTGAATAACAGTTCCGCTGAGGAGTGAATAACGTATTCCAGTTCAAATTTTCCGGGAGGATCATTGGTGTTGTTCTCTTCGATATAAACGTTTTTCGCTTCAGTTTTTGGTCCCGGTACCGGTTTATTGTTGCCGGATGATTTCGTTTTAACCGGTGACGAAATATTTTTTGCAACTTTCGTTGTAAGTTCAGCTGCAGGTTTATTTTTAATTTCTGTTTTTTTATTGTTGTTCGGTTTAACTGTAACGCCTTTTTGTTGTTTTACAACTGTTTTGGAGACAGGTTTAGCAACAGATTTCGCGGGAGTTTTGGTGACAGTTTTTACGATCGCTTTTGGAGCGGTTTTTAGTTTCCCATTAATTTTTGCAGTTGTCTTTACGGCTTTTGTTTTTGCAGAAGCCTTACTGACTGTCGCGGTTTTTTTAGCGGGGGTCGATTTTTTTACAGCTTTTTTAGCTGTTGTTTTTTTGTTGGCAAACACTTTTTTAGCCTGAGTTTTTTTCGCAGGTTTCCCCTTCTTAACCGATGATTTCTTAATTTTCTTCGACATGACTGATAAAATAATAGTTGAACAGCGGCCAATATAAATAAAAAATTAATAGTGGCAATACCTGCTTCCGATTTATTCGATTCAGAGAGGGAAATTTCCTGTTCAAAAGAAGGCTTTCTTTAGGAATGGCTTGAATCACTTTTGAGAGATTTTTGCAACTGTAACGTTAAATAGTTAGTCTGCAAGAGTTTAGCTACAATTCTGTTTGATATAGCTAATAATCAGGTGAAGAAGGTAATTAGTGATCTTTTGGCCTTTGCGGAGCTTTTTTGGTCAGGATTCATTCGTTGGAATTTTCTGTAGATGAAGTAAGGAATGCTTTATTTCAAGAAAGAAGTTGAAGAAATTTTTAGGCGAAGTCAGCAGTGTAGAATTTGATGAATTAAAAATACATTCTGTGAGGATGAAATAATTTTCAAAATAATTTTATATTTGCAGCCCCGTTAAAATCAGGGCAGCCAACGGAGGCGCATAACGGGATAGGGCGAGATAGCTCAGGTGGTTAGAGCGATGGATTCATAACCCATAGGTCCGGGGTTCAACTCCCCGTCTCGCTACCATAAAGCAGAAAAGCCACTGAACAATGAAGGAATTCGTCGTTTTCAGTGGCTTTTCGCTTTATGGTAGACCTGAAGCGATCCGAGGAAGGGAGGATCTGCTTCGGGTCGGGAATTTGCTTTGGAATATGTCGCTCAAAAGCAGAAAAGCCGCGAGATGCAATCTTAATATTAGAAGCGTCTTGCGGCTTTTCGCTTTATGGTAGACCTGAAGTGAACTGACGAAAGGAAGTTGTGCTTCAGAGATTTTTTTGGGCCGCGAATTTCGCCAATT
>CBIHPU010000771.1:0-1679 GCA_966211935.1 uncultured bacterium
CAACCTAAAAACACATCCTCATCTTCCTACACTCCACCAAAACCTCCCGCCGGTTTCCCTCTTAAAAAGGGTAGCCGGGGGGCACTGGTGAAACAGTTGCAGGAAGCGTTGATTGCGTCATACGGAAAATCTATTCTTCCCAAGTACGGAGCAGACGGAGATTTTGGAAGCGAAACTGTTAGTGCCTTAACAAAAAAAGGTTATCCGACTGTAATTGATGAAATCACTTTTAATAAGATTATTAATGCCTTTTCAGTTTCGACATCGTCGGTGCAAACACCCACTACAACCAGCACAACTCTTAAAACTACAATCACGAATGACCAGGCAATTCAGATTGCGTCGGAACTGATTGCAAACATCAAGGCAAAAAAGCCGATTGAAGTAATGACCGCTTTATTAAAAATTAAAAACGTTGCGGATTATTCCCTGGTAAATGAACCGTTCAAAACATTTGCTCTTGATGGACATAATCAGTCAATAGTAAACGGAGTGCTGTCTGCCTGGGATGAAGACTATATAAAAGTTCAATTCAAATCCCGTTTCCTGCAAATTGGATTAAAGTACAATGCCAGTGATAATAAATGGTCATTGTCGGGTTTTCCTTCTCCCAGGCTAATCACCACCTGCGAGACAATCATCAGAAATAAAAAAGGCTATTGTCTTAGTGTGCCAGCATCAACAATAATCGGACACGAAAAATGCAGCGCGGCAGGAATAACCTCCTTCACAACTTTCGACGGACAGGAACTAACAGTGCCAAAAAAACACGTTCGCTATGTATAAGCCAACACTCACGCAGTTACGCGCTGCATTAAACAAAAAAGGTTTTCCCGTGAATAACGGTGAATACGAATTAAACATTATCGGTATCAGAAACGACAGCGCAGTACCGAACAGTTTTGATGATTCGCTTTGCGTTTTCTTTAAAGATGAATATGGAGATGAAGTTTTGCTTTCGTTTCCAATAACCACCGATCCTGGTTTGTACTGGCTGCATAAACCAATACAGGTGGAAGGAACAGCCATTCTGATGGAAGGGCATTATCCAAACGCTTACAGACTTGGATTGCACAGAGGCAAATACAAGGCTCTTGTTCAGAGAGGCGGAAAGGTAACTGTCATACGTGACTACAACAGGGATTCAAGACTTGATTTTACTTCCGCAAAAAAAGACACTGGTTTTTTCGGAATCAACATTCATCGCGCAAAACCACACGGAGCAACGGCAATAGTAGATAGGTGGAGCGCAGGATGCCAGGTATTCCAGGATGCCGCTCATTTTGACGAATTCATTGAGCTGTGCGAAAAGTCAAAACTCATAACCGAAAAAAATTCTTTCAGTTACACGCTGCTCAATGTGAATGATGTGAAATACGCGCAATAAAAAAATGAACATCACTGTAAATAAAATAGTGCGCTATCTAAGAATGAAAGATTTTCAGATTTATGAAAAGCCTTATCAATTAAACATTGTTGGCATTCGTTCCCCTGAAACTCTTTCAAATAAATTCGATGACGAGCTGCATGTTTTTTACCGCGATTCATTTATGCGCTGGCAGCATAAAGTTTATCCTATAACAACCGATCCAGGAACTTACTTTTTAAAAAATCCATTGCAGGTAGATGGAACGGCGATTTTGAAAGAAGGACAATATGTAAATGCTTACCAGCTCGGA
>CBIHPU010000772.1:0-1669 GCA_966211935.1 uncultured bacterium
TCAGATTTTTTTCCGCGTTGCTGAGTAAAAATAATTGATTGCTTTAGTCTCCCGAATTGAAGATCTGTACGAATACCAAAAAGTGAAGTAGCGCCTGTGATGAGTGAACCCTGCAACGGAAGACTCACGTTTCCGGCTTCAATTTTTTTGATGATCTCATCTTCAAGTCCGGTATATTCAAGCTTCATCTGATTTTCAAAATCGAAACTTGCTTCGGTATTATAATTCGTTGTAAGTTTCAGTTTCTCCCCGATTTTTCCGATCAGGTTCAGCTGGACCTTCATATTAAAATCGAAGTTGGAGATCTTTCTCTGCTTAACAGGAAGCGCCGGATTTTCTGTTCGGTTCTGATTGAAACCGAAAATCAATTCAGCTGAACCTTGCGGGCGGATATCCACCACATTACTTCCGAAGATCCGTTCAAACCATTCTCCACTCACAACAAGTTTCGGAATGAGGGGTTTATTCTGATTGATATCGTCCGCTTCAATTCTTGATCTCCAGTATTTTTTAACTCCCTGCTTGTAAACCCAGTCACGGTATTCTTCCTCGTCCATTTCAATTGGCGGACGATACATCATATCACCGACTTTTTGCGTCACGATGTATTTTCCTGTTTTAGGATCGTAAGAAACTTCTGTTTTAATATTGGAAGGCAGATTACCTGTGAGGCCACCCTGGTCCTCGTAATAAAGCGGAGAATCATAACCCTGATCCTTGAAATCGTAAACAAGAGAATCGTGATAATTAGCCTGGGGGGTATCTGCGGGTAATTTCAGAAAATGAAAAAAGTTCCCGCTTTGTTCGCCTGAATTTTTCTCGACAAAAGTTCCTGTAGGAGAAGTCAGAACAGCGGACATCATGATAACGCCTGCCGCGCCAAGTAAAATGTTTCTGAATATTTTATTACTGAAGGACAAACTATTTACTTATCTCAGTTTTTTATTGCTTGTATTCTAAATGCTTTTTAATGCCGCCTTCACTAAATTTTCTACGTTATCACTTCCGGTGCCGTGTTGCTTTATCGCTTTTTCTATTGCTCTTTCCGCAACCGCTTTTGCAAACCCAAGCATAACTAAAGCCATTAACGCCTCCTCCTTATTTTTATTGTATACTGGACTGATAATACTGCTGATCCCTCCTTCATGTTTACCCATTTTGCCTTTGAGATCAACCACAATCCGCTGAGCCGTTTTTTCACCTATTCCCTTTATGCTCTTTAACAATGCCACATTCGCTGTGTTAATTGCCCCGGCAATCTCCAATGGACTAAGCGAGGATAGCATCAGTATTGCGCTTGCTCCTCCAACCCCACTAACCGAAATCAGTTTCCTGAATAATTCCCTTTCTTCTTCATCCGCAAAGCCATAATACCTGGGATTGTCATCCCTTACAAAAACAGATTCTACAAAAAGCCGCGCCTGTTCCTTTCCATCAAGATGAGAATAGGTTGACAGAGAAATAATCAATCCATAACCAATGCCACCTGCTTCAATAACAGTATGTGCCGGATTTTTTGAGATAACTTTTCCGCTGATGTAACTGATCATTGCCGTCAACTATTTTTTTGTTTGCGCGTCCACTACCGCAATGGTTATCATGTTTACGATTTCACGTACTGAACTTCCCAGTTGAAGAATGTGTACAGGTTTTTTCAATCCCATAAGGA
>CBIHPU010000773.1:0-1668 GCA_966211935.1 uncultured bacterium
CTGTAATCGCCGTCAAAAAAACCTGTATTGGCCGGATTAGTATTAAGTGGAGAAAAACTGTATTGGGTAAAATGAATATCCTGACCGAAGCATGCAACGGAAATAAATAAAAGTATTACAAAAAAAATCCTTTTCATTTTTTTCTACCTGATCAGCGTTACATTTCCTTTTCTGAAAATTTCTTCCTTTCCTTCACCGCAGCTTGCGCGCAGGTACCAGCCAAACACGCCGGGATCAGACGCTTTACCACTGTAATTTCCATCCCATCCCTGCGTTGGATCATTCGTCTCAAACATTAACTGTCCCCAACGGTTATAAACTGCGAAATAAAATTTGCCATACGCCGGTCCCCTTGCTCTGAACACATCATTCTTCCCGTCATTATTCGGAGTAAATGTATTCGGAACGAAAATTTCGGCTTCCGAACTTAAGTTAATTGTTTGTGAAGAAATAGTATCGTAGCAATCCACAGAGTTCGGAATTCCGACATATAAAGTTGCATTATAAGTTCCGGCGCCGCCTGTATAAATATGTATCGGATTTTGGTAATAGCCTGAGCTCGTTCCATTGTTGTTGGATATGTTCGGAGGTGGAGACGGAGGAATAGTACTATTTCCATTTCCTGTAATCGAATATCCATCGCCAAAATTCCAGTTGTATTGAACTGTTGTACCAGTCGGAGCATTTACGGCTGATGAAAACTGCAGTCGGTTGTTTTCACAAGGCGCCTTGAAAAAAGAAAACGTTCCGTTGAATTCATCGCTCAAAGTAACTGTGCTTGCAAACGTATCGTTGCACGCAGTGTTGCCGGTTGCATAAGCTACGAGATAAAAAGAATATGTTCCGGTATCCGGATAAGTATAAGAAGGATGTTTAATGCTGGAAGTGTCTGCGGTTGTTGTAGGATCTCCAAAGTTCCAGTAATAAATATTTGAAATTGTACTGTCGCTTGTATTTGTAAAATTCACGGAGTTCGTCCCGCAGATAACATCGGGAACAACTGCGGCGGCTGCAGCTAAAGAGGGACAACTTTTTACGATCAACTGAAAATCTCTTAAAGTTTCACTCAGTAAAACGCCATTGCGGTATTCCTTACATTTTACTCCGTACACAAAATAACCGAGTGTACTTGGTGTTGCTGTCAAAATTCCGGTGGAAGGATTAATTGTGAGCGGCACTCCTCCAAGAACATTTGTGAGACTATAAGGATTCTGCCATACAACATTTATAAAAGGGGGATTAACCGGAAAATTAGGACAGGTTGTTACAACGTTGGGGCAATTTGAAAATGCTGGCGCGATAGGAGAAGTTGTAACAATGGGACACGCAGCATCTAATCCGGTGTAAGGTGTATATATTTCGTACACCAGTGAATCTCCATCGTAATCAGTTGCAGAGTGATCGAATACCCATGGCTTATTTGCGCATACAAAAGGCGGTGGCCAGTTATTGAAAACGGGATTGCTGTTCACAGCAGCGAGTTCGGGACCCGGTATGTATGCCCAATAAGTTGCACCCGCGCAATCAGGATCAACAATATTCAGAATATTCACGTTTCGGCAACAGCGCTGATAGGAAATGATGTATCCTCCGGTTAATGGTGGAAGATTTATTGTGTCGATGTAAGTGGTGACTTCGTAACAAAAATCAGTCGGCGGAATTACGCAG
>CBIHPU010000774.1:0-1656 GCA_966211935.1 uncultured bacterium
GGAAAAAAGTGCTGCTGCTTTTCCTCTTCCTCACGATCGTTGAGATGCACTGCGCAATACCTGAATTGCATAGTGTCGGCAAACTTCACACGCATGGCAACAATTTCATTTCCCACAGCGTCAAGAACTTTGTCCCGCAAATCAAATCCGGTTTTAGAGGACATCTCAGACAAAACACGTTCATGCATTTTTTTTTCTTCCAGAAGAAGAACGTTCTTTTCAACACTATCATAAAAAGCTCGAAAATCACTTAACCCTATAAAAAGAAAATTATCTGTACTCTGCGGTACGTAATGAATAAATTTTATTTCAACCGGCTTTTGTTTCGCAAGGTAACTGAGAAGCGAGGAACTGTCAGGCAAACTGAATCCGTTCAATTTCATTTCATTTGGCGTAAAATCAAGATCCACTTCAGTCCAGCCTCTTTCACCTTCTTTTTCGGCTGCACTTTCAAAAAAAGAATTCTGTGCAAGGTATTGATGATACTGTTCTCCCGATTTGCCAAGATTCAAATAAAAGCGAAAATCCGCGGCACTGCCTGCTATATCCGCCACGCGTAAAAAATACGGATCTTTTCCGATGCAGTTTTTATCTGTGCATGCTATAGATTTTTCTACCAGAACTAAACTTTTTGAAAAAACGACGAGCCCGTCTTTTTGATAGAGATACAAAATTCCCTTCCCGGTTTTCAATCCGAACTTCCAGGCATTCTCACCCGATGTTGTTTTTATCTGTTCGGGACTAACAGACACTCTTTTCAAAAAAGCGACAACATTTTCCGCGTGTTCCAGGTTTACATTAAGGGCGTAGAGATATTCTTTATTTCCGTCCGTATCGAAAGCGGCGAGAAAAATTTTATTCCCTTCTAATAACTTTCTTGAGGCCTCATCTGAAAAAAACATCGAATCTGCTATGTAAGCGGTCTCCCGGAGTTCGCTGATAAACGGGAACTGCTGCAATTCCTGCCAGATCATATTGGTTTCATTCAGTTTCTTCCACAGCTTAAAAAAATCGTTTGTTTCAGAAAGAAAAATACAGTCATCGGGAATCGCGTTTATGGCAGTAGTTTTTGGTTTCTTAAGCGCGTTAATATAAAAATAACCGTATGTAAGTACTCCGAGGAAGAGCACTACCAGCAACCAAAATCCAATTTTCTTAACCATATCTGTAACCGCTAAAATACCATTCGCAATTAATTCTGTAACAAATTCAGATCTTAATTATCAATAAGAGTCTGTGAATTGCCGCCTCCCGGTTTTTTACACAGGTCCAAATCACTTTTTAGTTAAATTCGTTACCGCACAAAAATGAACCGCGAACATCTATACGTAACAATTGATTTCTTCTGCTTTATCTTTTCAGAAGCGGGAGCGGCCGCCGAAGAAAGTTGCAGGCAATACCTGTATGAGAAGTATTTTGATGTTTATATTCCGGAAGAAGAACTGGAAACCTTTGACGCGTATCTGTCAGAGAAGATGGCCGTTTACCGGGAGGATACAAATCCGGTAACCCGCCGGACTGCGCTTAAGGAAATTTGCAATGCAATAAACTCATATTTACTTTACCGTGATAAACTTGTACTGCTCACCAATCTTTTTGAGTGTCAGCTTTTATCACGATATCTGGAAGTGGATGTTGGGATCAATGCCGCTCTTT
>CBIHPU010000775.1:0-1653 GCA_966211935.1 uncultured bacterium
CACCTTCTTCAACTACAGTTTTCAAACCTTTTTCCTGCGCCGATTCAATGATCGCTTTTTCAGCCATGTTCCAGTGTTCATCATCCCCGATATATTTTTCTTTATTCTGAGGATCACGCAAGGAAATCTGCGCTGTGTAGTCATGAAAATCAAGCGCGCGAAAAACATAAAGCACAAGATCTATCACTTTGCAAAACTCTTCTTTCACCTGATCCGGGCGACAGAACAAATGCGCGTCATCCTGCGTAAATCCGCGAACGCGGGTTAGTCCGTGCAGTTCTCCGCTCTGTTCGTAACGATAGACTGTTCCGAATTCAGCAAGACGCAACGGGAGATCCTTATACGATCGCGGCTGCGCTTTAAAAATTTCACAGTGATGCGGACAGTTCATTGGTTTAAGGAAAAACTCTTCTCCCTCCTGCGGAGTTGCAATTGGCTGAAACGAATCTTTACCATATTTCTCATAATGACCGCTTGTGATATAAAGATTTTTATTTCCTATATGCGGAGTAACGACCGGCAGATATCCCGCCTGCTGCTGCGCCTTTTTCATAAAGTCAATCAGTCGTTCGCGAAGCGCCGCGCCTTTAGGCAACCACAATGGAAGTCCCATTCCAACTTTTTCTGAAAAATGAAACAAGTCCAGTTCTTTTCCGAGTTTGCGGTGATCTCGCTTTTTCGCTTCTTCCAGCAAATGGAGATAATCCTTAAGCTCTTTATCTTTTGGAAAAGTGATTCCATAGATACGGGTAAGCATCTTATTTTTTTCGTTCCCTCTCCAATATGCGCCTGCAACAGCTGTAAGCTTTATTGCTTTGATAAACGATGTATCCGGCAAATGCGGCCCACGGCAGAGATCAACAAAATTTCCCTGGGAATAAAAAGTAATTTCTCCGTCTTTCAGATCCTGGATAAGTTCCAGTTTATATTGATCCTGTTTTTCAGTGAAATATTTTATTGCTTCAGATTTAGAAACTTCCTTTCGCTCGTACTTGCTGTTCTTTTTTGCAAGCTCAGTCATTTTCGCCTCAATTTTAGGAAGATCGTCTATCGAAACTGAATGATCACCAAAATCTACGTCGTAGTAAAATCCGTTTTCAATTGCAGGTCCAATTCCGAATTTCGTTCCGGGATACAATTCTTCCAGCGCTTCAGCCATTAAGTGAGCTGAAGAATGCCACATGGTAGATTTTCCTTCATTGTCTGTCCATGTCAATAACTGAAGTGTGCAATCGCCTTTTAAAGGGCGCGTCGCGTCAATAACTTCGCCGTTAACTTTTGCGGATAATACATTTCTTGCGAGACCCTCGCTGATGGACTTAGCCACATCAAGCGGAGTTGTTCCTTTTGGATATTCGCGAACGGAACCATCGGGTAGTGTAACTTTTATCATATAGTAGCCCTGCTTACAAATGCAGGATTTAATTGTGAGCAAAGGTAAGCTTTTTAGGGAGAAGGCAGACAGCCAGCGATTGAAAAACTTTTTTCATTTGTTTAAATCATTGCGCTGATTAATGATTTTCCTAATTTGGCCATATTATACTTCAATCGTCATGAACAAATCTGAAAAAAACTATCACGACTACGTTATTAAAGACGGAAAATTTATCGGTGAGTTTGAAAACATGTATTCAGACTGCCAGGATCCCTGGG
>CBIHPU010000776.1:0-1639 GCA_966211935.1 uncultured bacterium
GGTTTGTTTCTTGCTTTTCAATATCCAGTTGAAATTCCCGGTGTAAGCAATATGAACTTTTTGAAAACCGCAGTGAGTGAGATCCGCGCCTACCAGGGAAAACCTGCAATGGAAGCAAAAGATTTTCTTGCAATGGTTAAAGAGAAACAAAAGCTGGTGGAAATGGATATGAAACTTGCGAACAGGAGTGTGAACGAAGGATTTTCCGGCGGAGAAAAAAAACGCAATGAGATATTTCAGCTGGCCATGCTGAATCCTAAACTCTCCATATTGGACGAAACGGATTCGGGTCTGGATATTGACGCCTTACGCATTGTTGCAAATGGAGTAAATAAATTACGTTCAAAGGAAAACGCTTTTATTGTTATCACACACTACCAACGTTTACTCGATTATATTGTTCCTGATTTTGTGCACATTCTTTATAATGGAAGAATAGTTAAATCCGGAACCAAAGAACTTGCACTTGAACTGGAAGAAAAAGGTTATGATGAAATAAAAAGGATCTACGCTGAAGAACAGGTTTAAAGTTTGGAGGTAAAGATTTAGATAAATTGAAATTATGTCGATTGTAACGCAACAAAATATCACCCAGAACTTTTTAAGTGAATTATCCTCACATTCCGCAAAGGCAACGTTTACGCCCTTCAACAAAATTGCGGAAGCTTTAAAATTTCTTGAGGAGAAAGGTATTCCCAACAATAAAGTGGAAGATTATAAGTATTGCAATGTGGAAGCAATCATCCGCAAAGATTTTAAAACGCTGACCAATTCTTTTTCTGTTCCCGATAAAAAATTTATTCAGGATAAAAAAAATAAAAACGCGTTGAATATTGTAGTGATCAACGGAAAACTTTCCGAATCTGAGTCCGACCTGGATTTTCTTCCTCCATTAATCAGCATTTTGCCAATTGAAAAGGCTGCTGAAAAATTTCCGGAAGAGTTTCAGAAATATTTTGGCACGGGCGCTTCTGAAAAGAAAGACGCTTTTATTGCAATGAATACAGCTTTCGCGGGTTCAGGAATTTATCTTCATGCAAAACAGAACGCCGTACTGGAAAAACCGGTTCAGATAATTTATATAGACGAAGCAAAGGATACCGCGGCCCATAACTGCAGAAATCTCTTTATCGTTGATCATAACGCGCAAATCAATATTTCAGAACATTTCACCGGCGGAAAAGAAAAAGGAAAAATATTTTCGAATCATGTGGCTGAAATTTTTGTTGGAGAAAACGCGATTGTTCAACACCAGGTTATCCAGGAAAGAAACGAAAATTCATTCGGGATCTATACGACACAGTTAAGTCAGGATAAGCAGAGCAACTATACCATAAATACCTTTTCGTTTTCAGGATCACTGATCCGAAACAACCTGAATATTGTAGTGAACGGACAGCGAGCTGAAACACATCTTAACGGACTCTCAGTAACCAACGGAACACAGTTGGTGGATAATCACACGCTTGTGGATCACGCCAAAGCAAATTGCGAAAGCAGTGAATTATATAAAGGAATCGCGGGCGGAAAATCAAACCTTACTTTCAACGGAAAAATATTTGTACGCCGTGATTCGCAAAAGATAAACGCTTACCAGAGCAGTAAAAATATTCTGATGAGCGATGACGCTACTGTTAAC
>CBIHPU010000777.1:0-1627 GCA_966211935.1 uncultured bacterium
AGCTCTTTTCCTTAGACGAAAAACTGCTTGTTGCGGTAAGCGGCGGAATAGATTCTGTTGTGCTTGTCCATCTTTTGGAAAAAGCGGGTTATTCCTTCTCAATTGCGCACTGCAATTTTCAGCTGAGAGGTGAAGAAGCAAATAACGATGAAAAATTTGTGCGTCAACTTGCCCAAAAGAAAAAAGCGCCATTCTTCGTAAATCATTTTCAGACCAAAGAATTCGCGAAAAAAAATAAACTATCCATTCAGATGGCAGCACGGCAGTTGAGATACGACTGGTTCAGGGAATTGATGAAGGAAATGAAATTTGCTCATCTCCTTACTGCTCATCATCTGAATGATAATGTTGAAACGCTGCTGTTGAATCTGACCCGAGGAACAGGTTTGCCTGGACTTACTGGAATTCCGGAGAAGCAGGATGGGGTTGTAAGACCGTTACTGATTTTTACGCGGGAAGAAATTGAAGCGTACGCAAAGAAAAATAAAATCAAACACAGAGAAGACAGTTCAAACTACGAAGAAAAATATGCGCGCAATCTGATCAGAGCGAAAATTATTCCGGTTTTAAAAAAAATCAATCCCTCCCTGGAAAAAACATTCCTGGAGAACATCGGGCATTTCAAACAAAGTGATCAGTTAATAAAGAATGTTCTTAAAGAAAAAAGAAATAAAATTGTTCAACAGGCAAATAATGAAATAAAAATCTCAATTTCATCGCTTAATAAGGAAAAAGAAAAATCCCTGCTGCTGTTGGAAATTCTATCTGATTACGGCTTTAATCCAAAACAGATTTCTTCTATTGAAAGAATGACAAGTTCAATAGCCGGAAAAATAATTGAAAGTGATAACTTTACCTTGATCACCGGAAGGGGTGAGATCATCGTTAGAAAAAAAACAAATGAAGATTTTAAAGAGATTGAAGTAAGGGATTTTAATGAACAGATTAAAAATCCTGATTTTTCATTCAAGATAAAAGAAAACAAAAATTTTAATTTTCCGAAGGATAAAAACATTGCCTGCTTTGATCTGGAAAAAATTGGTTCGTCAATTAAAATCAGAAAATGGAAGCAAGGCGATCGTTTTCATCCGTTCGGAATGAAGGGGAGCAAAAAGCTGAGCGATTTTTTTGTAAGTGAAAAAATGAACTTTTTCGAAAAACAAAAAACACTGGTGATCAGTGCAGGAGATAAAATTGCCTGGGTTGTTGGACGACGGATTGATGAACGTTTTGCAGTTACAGATACAACAAAAAAAATTCTCGTCATACACGCTGAATAATGGAAAACGAAGTTCCGGTTTTTGAAGAAAAACAATACCTGGGTCACAACAAGCTCAGCATACTAATCCGTCTGTTGCTTGCCATGTTTTGTTTTGTGGGCTATTATTGGAGCGAGAATCCAAAACCTGTTGAAGTTGCATTTTTTAAAATTGGTTCTTATCCCGCAGAAGCATTACCCAATTCCGGACAGATGTTTTTTCTGCTCGGCGTTTTAATTCTCATTATTTCGGCCGCGCTGATTTACATTCTTCACATCCACACACGCGTATTCGGAAATTACATCATACTGGATGGATTTTGGAGAGCAAGACGTGTAAAAATTGATCTCAATAACATTGTCGGTGTA
>CBIHPU010000778.1:0-1620 GCA_966211935.1 uncultured bacterium
CAATTAGTCGCATTTTCAAACTCTTGTGGCAAGCGAGGTCACCGGGCGCATTGGACGATTCCCGGTGCTTCGCATTGTGGAGTATGTATGCCTTGTATTTATAGGCGCGCTTCCTTGCTGAAAATTGGAGACGGAACTACTTATGGTAATACTATCAATTCTTTAGTCCCATTTCTTAGTAAAAAATCCCAGGACGTTGGAGCTTGCTTAGATTATTTGAACAATCCCATTACCAAAGAGGAAATTAAACAGGAATTAATTGTAAACGGTGTGAAAAACCTATCTAAGCTTAATCAATATGTCGATGTAGTTTGGCGAACAAGGCAAGAATTAAAACAATGGGTAAAAAAAGAGGGTAATTCAACTATCAAATTAAAAGCGGGCGTTTAAATGTTAATTGATACTCATTGCCATATAGATTTGTACAAAAATCCACAACTTATTATTAGGGAATGTGAGAAAAAAGGAATTACTGTAATTGCTATGACCAACCTTCCAAGTCATTTTGAAATGGGTTTTCCCTTTTTTAAACAATCGAAAATGCTTCGTATTTCACTGGGATTACACCCATTATTTGCCGAGAAACACAAGTCTGAATTTGATTTATTTTTGAAAAACATTGACAGAACTTCGTACATCGGTGAAATTGGATTAGATTTTTCAAAAGAAGGAATAAAAACACAGAAAATACAATTAGATTCATTCGAAAAAGTGCTTCAAGTTGTCTCGAAAAAAAATAAAATTCTGAGCATTCATTCCAGAAGAGCAGAGAAAGAAATACTAGAATTGCTAGTCAAATACAATATAAAAAATGCAATCTTTCATTGGTATTCAGGCTCATCATCTGTACTAAATAAAATTATTGCCGAAGGCTACTATTTTTCAATAAATCCTTCTATGACAACTTCCCCAAATGGACAATCCATTATTTCCAAAATACCAATAAACAGAATTTTGTCTGAAAGTGATGGGCCTTTTGTACAATACAACAACAAGACTATTCACCCTTGGGACTTAAAAATAGTGTTAGACTACATTGCTACAAATAAAGGAGTGAGTGTATCAGAAATAGAAAAACAGATTCAATTAAACTTTTACGACTTAATTGACAAAATACGATAAAGAAGACAGAAAAGAAAACCAGCTGCTAACACGGGTTTTGCGTCAGGCGGGCTGACGTGCAAACTTGGAACTTTGCGCTTCTAATAAACTTGAATAATAAATTGAAACTTTGTGCTCCGAAATCCGCCAGAACGCAAAGCCCGAAACTGTTGTGTGCAACTTCTTATGAGATGCCCTGTTTACTTTTTCAGCATAATAATTTTTGGACACATGTTTATGTCCTGCAATACTCGTTCCAATGACACATCAAAAAGTGAAGTAAGGATGTCTGAGAAGTACATAAAAATAGACGATAGAATTATTGCAAGTCGTGATCCTATGAAAGTGATTGATCCTCTTTGGTGGTCTGTTAGCATTTATGATTCTAAAGCACAGTATGAAAAAGATCTAGAACCTTTTTCATTTCACCAACGAGCTGTTTTTGCATTGATGTGGTATATGGCAGAGGTCAATAACGGAGGACATGGACAATTTTACTCTAACTCAACAGGAATAGTT
>CBIHPU010000779.1:0-1613 GCA_966211935.1 uncultured bacterium
GGCCTTAGTTATAAATTCGGCAACCTGGAAGAAAAGGAAAACAATTAATCATTCTTTCTTCGAAACGTGAACAGAAAAAACAAATACCTGCGTTTTTATTTTGCTTTTGCAGCGCAGACATTATTATTAATTTCTTTCGCGCAGACAAATAATCCGAATAAAGACGATGATGCCGATAACCAACAGAATCAAAATCTTGAAATACTTTCTGAAGACCTGCAGGGTGAAGACAATGATTATACAAATCTTGTTGAACAATTAAAATATTTCGCCGCGCATAAAATCAACCTGAACCAAACTGACAAGGAAGAACTGATGAGCCTGGGCTTGCTGACAGAACTACAGGTCACTTCACTTCTCAAACATATTAAAGATAACGGAAAGCTGATGAACATCTACGAATTACAAAGCGTAGAAAGTTTTGATCTTTCCACCATTAAAAGAATTCTTCCATTTGTAAAAGTTGAAGACTCTTTTTCATCCGCGCATTTTACTTTTAAGGATGTATTTAAATACGGAAAACATGAATTCGTAACACGCATTCAGCGAATAAATGAAACGCAAAGCGGATACAGGACAAAACCAATTGATACAAGTTTGACTTTTCAAACGCCCGATTCATTTTATCTCGGTTCACCGGACAGGATCTTTCAGCGTTATCGTTTTACTTATGCGAATAATATTTCCATTGGCTTTGTGGCGGAAAAAGACGCGGGTGAAGCCTTTCGTGCAATTCCTGAATTAAATAAAAAAGCCGGCTTCGATTTTTACAGCGCGCACTTTTTTATCAGGAATGTAAAATTTATCAAGTCGCTTGCCATTGGCGATTACCAGGCTTCTTTCGGACAGGGATTAGTAATGTGGCGAGGTTTTGGTTTTGGAAAAAACGCGTTCATATCCAGTGTGAAAAGGAATGCAAGAGGCTTGAATCAATATAATTCAGTGGATGAAAATCGCTTTTGGCGTGGCGCCGCTACGACGATCAGGATCTTTAAAAAATTTGAAGCCACTGCTTTTTATTCAAGAAAAAAAGTGGACGCCAATGTTTCGGTAGTTGATACCATTTCGCCAAATGTTTTTGATCCTGAAGAGATCAGCAGTTTGATTCTTGGAGGATATCACAACACAGTTGGTACTTTAGAGAATAAGGCGAAGATTACCGAGCAGATAATGGGCGGCAACATCACTTACCGCGGAGACCAATTAGTTGTTGGAGCTACCGCGATGGATTACTCATTATCGGCCGAACTTAACAAAAACACAAACTATTACAATCAGTTTGAGTTTCAGGGCAGACACAATTTTAATGCAGGTGTGGATTTCAGTTATATCTACCGCAACTTTAATTTTTTTGGTGAAGTCGCAAGAAGTGATAATGGTGGGCTTGCTACGGTTAACGGTGCACTCATAAGTCTTGACCCCAAGATTTATCTTAGTGTGTTGCACAGATATTATCAGCGGGATTATACTGTTTTTTATGCGGTTCCGTTTGGCGAAAACACAAAACCCAATAATGAACAGGGGTTATTTATGGGAGTAGTTATTAAGCCTATGGACATTTTCAATATCAGTGCTTATTATGATCAATATTCCTTTCCATGGTTAAAGTTTGG
>CBIHPU010000780.1:0-1601 GCA_966211935.1 uncultured bacterium
TTCCAGCTCGCTCGCGGGAACTGCTCCATCAGGACTGATAGTATCGCCAAAGAATACCATTTTAGGTAAAGTGTCGGTCTTTGGCGCTTCAGACATTTCCTGTTTTTCAGTGTTATTGCAGGCGCTTAAAATTACAAGAGCTAAGAATGGAAGTAAAAACTTTTTCATTGATTATTTATTTGATGGCAAAAGTACGGGATATTTCTTTTTATAAAATTCATTAATTTCTTAACGACTTGTTAAATAGGAAAAGGCACTGAAGTAGTTAATCCGGGATTTACGGTAGAAAATGAGTAAATTTGCAGTACAGGTTGTTCTATCGCCCCCGCAGAAATGCGGGGGAGGAAAGTCCGGGCAACACAGGGCATCCGGCCGTCTGAAAAGGCGGGTGCAGAAGTTAAATCTTCTGTAACAGAAAGTGCCACAGAGAATATACCGCCCGTCAAAAGCTCACCTTCGCGGTAAGCTTCGGCGAGCAAGGGTGAAAACGCGGGGTAAGAGCCCACGGCCTGCTGTGGTAACACAGCTTGAGGTAAACCTCCGGAGTTGAAAGGCCAAATAGGTTATGGCAGTGCGGCGGCCCGTCGCCTGTATGAAAGTGCAGCCATAACGGGTAGGCCGATTGACCCTTGTATTTTTTACAGGGGCGACAGATAAATGATAGAATTCTTTTTGCATCTTTAGCAATAGGAAACAAAACCCGGCTTATAGACCTGTAATCTTTTCATGCATGCAGCGCAGTGCTCACTTTGCATTAATCTTTTTTTTCTTCTTCGGGTTTTTTATTTTCAAATCCAACGCTCAATGTTTTCAGGTTTTTGATGGAAATAATAATCTTTCGTCTTCACCTTATTGGATCAGTTGCTCCGGTTCTGGTTTCACGTTGAATTTAGTTGCAAACAATTCATTCGGTCCGTATACTGTTGACTGGGGTGATGGAAGTTCAGACAACGGAGTCGCCTATATTGCCGGAGATACAATCGTGCATTCTTACGCTCTGACAACAGACACCTTTGTTGTGGTTGTTGCATCAACTCTTCCTAATTGCATGTTAACAGGTGTGGTTGTAATGGAAACCCCTGTGGTTGCAGGAGCAGTTTTGACTCTCGCACAGGATTCAGCAATCTGCAACGGGGAAAGTATTCAGTTTACAAATTCCAGTAGCAATGTTAGTGAAACAACTCATTTCACCTGGAATTTTGGTGATGGTTCAAATCAATCTTATTCGTCATCAAATGCCGGACAGACAATTTCACACGCCTATAATGCGGCGAGTGTGAATTGTAAAACAACTGTTACTTTAATTGCCTACAATTATTGTAATTCAGGATCCCCTGATACCGCGGTGATCGATCCGATTTATGTTTTTAAAAAAGATATTCCTTCTGTTTCCGTAGACGCAACAGTAAAATGCGGTGTGGGAGTTCCATTTACCTTCACAAATAATTCAACACAGAATTGCAGTGGAAACGGAAATACAATACAGCGTTATGAGCGTTGGAACTTTCATAATTATTGGGGATTGGGTTATGATTCTCTTACAGCCTGGAAACCCTGGCCGCCTGCAAACCCTGAAACAATTTCTTTTCCAACTACAGGTT
>CBIHPU010000781.1:0-1599 GCA_966211935.1 uncultured bacterium
TTTAATACACCCGCAATCTTTTCTGTTTGCCAGATGTTCTCTCTGATCTTTTCAGGAATCAGGCGCATGGTATCATCGAGACTTGCATTGCCTTTTTTAACCAGCATTGCAGTTCCTTCGGCCTTTGGAAAAAGATGATCGTACTCTTTTCCGTCCTTTAGTTTTCTTTTTACCTTGACTTCCATCAGATTGAAACATCAATTGTTTTTCCGTAATTCATCATCTTGCTCGTCTGCCTTTCAGAAAGTTGTGATACATGATCACCTACCGCTTCGCCGCTGTCTCTCAAAATTTTTGAAATCACAACTACCTGAAACGCCATTGTTGTTTTTTCTTTATCCTTTGGCTTATTAATCAACTCCTGTATTTTCTTTAGCAGTTCCGCTCCTGGCCCTGTAACCACGCTTAGAAAACTGATAGGAACAAGAATTGTAAACCGCTTGCTTTCGCTAAAAGGATTGATATGAATAATATCTCCACTCACATCCGAGCTTACTATTGGCGAATTCTTATAGGCAATCGTGAGATACGGACGCACTACGTGTAACTTGAAATTCGTCGGATTTTTAATTGCAATATCAAGGGCAACCGTAACTGCTGAGATAGTTACCTTATGCACGCGAGCTTTTATGTCCGGAATGATCTTGTCCGCTTCCGAGGCCATATTCAGAAGTTTATACACTCCGTATCCCGCTCCTCCCAATAGTATTGCAATTAAAAAGTATGGCATCGTCTTTACTTTTCTTTTATCAGTTTCCTTTCAAGTTGCTTTATCCTCTCACTTAGTCTGTCAATCTGCTTTTGAAAAACCTTAGTTAGATTTTCAAACAGGGAAATGTGCGTGTTCAGTTCATTATGCACAATGTTTACCCTTTCGATCATCTTTTTAAAATCCTTGTGCAGGTCTTTTAAAAAATATCCTATTACAAAAAACAGCAGACTGATCACTCCAAGCAGTATGCTGTTTATTATGAGCCACATTTCCGGGTTTGACATTTTTTCCGTTTGTTTCTAATACTAAGTTCGGGAGACACACCAACAGTCATCGGAGAAATATCAATGAAAAGGGAATAAGAGAAAGAAAATGTGAACTATTGTCACGGAAGGGAAAAATATAGAAGTTTTTGCAGAAATTCCGCAGAAGTACTTGAAGTCGATATAAATAAGAAAGCCGTTCTCGGAGGAACGGCTTGCAAGTAAATTAATAATCTTTACTTTTTTCTTAACGCAGATAAGTACTCGACTATTGGAATGTCGAGAGAGAAATTCATAAACATATTTTTTCTGTCAAACGACTTTTCATTATATGGACAAGCGACACCTGCGCTTACGTTCAGTCCATTATAAAAAGTTAATCCAAGGCTGCTACCGGCAATAGCATAATTAAAATTCTGATTAGATTTTACATCTACAAGATTATATAATAAACCTGATCCATAAACAATAAGATGAAGGTCGCTGACAGTAGGTTTTCTCTGAGGTGTTTCCCAATACCTGTTTGGATGCCACTTTCTTTTGTTCCAGCGCCAAAACATAAGCGGATTGAACTGGTTGAAATATTTAAATCTCTGACCAGCTTTAAATGAATGTGTGTCTTTC
>CBIHPU010000782.1:0-1596 GCA_966211935.1 uncultured bacterium
CATGTCCATTACATCCAGTCCCTCACCCCTCGGCATGTTCCGATCCAGTAATACTAACCTTACAGCTTCTGGGAACACTTCATCACGAAATGGTTTGTGATGAATTATAAAATCGATCGCTTCCTCTCCATTCTTCAGATGAATTATTTTATCATCGAGCTTCAGTACTTTGAAGGCCCGGATTGTCAAAAAAGCGTCATCCGGATTATCTTCCACCAGAATAATTATTGTTTTACGAAAAGCCGTTTGCTTCATTTTTTTTTAAGAATTATTTTTCAATAGTTCACTGATCCATCTAAACCGGAAGAATAAACTTTGCAGGAATGAAAATTTATTTTTCTTCTTTTTTTCGCTCTTCTTCTTTCCAGTAATATTTTTGAAGCGCTACGTTAATCACGGGAACAGTAATCAGTTTCTCCCTGAAAACGTAGACCAAAAGCAATAATAAAGCGTAGAATCCTGCCACAGCAAGAAAGCCTACGTAAGTTTTCTCAACCATATCCCCGATTCCAAATGCAGCCGCGAAACTGAGGAAAACCAGTATAAAAAATCCTAATCCAACGGCGGCAACGCCAACAACCGTTGAAGTTATTGCCTGGCTCGCCTTATCTATTGATTTAAGTTTGATCAGATCGATCCTCGTCTGCACATAATCCTGCACATTTTCGGAAAGTGTTTCAGGCTGTTCCATTGTAAATGATTTTACTTGTGACAGTAAATTTTTATGCCCTGTGCAGACATATGTACATATAGAGAAATCACGCAACAAAAGTTAAAGCCAATTAAATACATTGCAGGGGTATGTAATTTGCATCCCTTTAAATAAAAAGAAGTATGAAGAAGAAGTTATCAGCGTTCTGGACAATAACCAAAAGAACGTTTAAAGGATGGAATGAAGACGATCCTTTCAGACAAAGCGCGGCAATTGCATATTACGCGGTGTTTTCTCTACCCGCATTATCCATATTAATAATAAACGTTGTAGGATTCTTTTTCGGCAAAGAAGAAGTTAGTGAAGAACTTTCCAGGCAGGCGGAAGGAGCAATGGGCACAGACACTGCAGAACTGGTGGAAAGTGTATTGGCCAAAACGAGCGAAACAAAGGCAGGAATTATTTCTTCTATAATCGCCGTTGTTACAGTTATTTTTGGCGCTACCGGAGTATTCATGCAACTACAAAAATCACTCAATCGTGTCTGGGACGTGAAGGAGAACGAGAAGAAAGGAATAATGCAACAGGTAAGACACAGATTATTTTCATTTGGATTGATTCTCAGTATTGGCTTTTTAATGCTCGTATCTCTCATAATAAGTACTGCATTAACTGCTTTTAACCACTGGCTCAAAGCGAAGTTTCCGGATGTTGTAGCGAATTTATTTTACGTGGTAGACATTGCAATTTCAATTGGAGTAATAACAGTACTTTTTGCGTTGATGTTCAAAATTCTTCCAGATGTAAAGCAACGCTGGAGACAGATCTGGCCCGGAGCTCTGGTAACAGCAATTCTCTTCACTTTAGGTAAATACGCCTTAAGTCTTTATTTTGGAAAAGCTGAGCCTGCGTCCGTTTACGGCGCGGCAGGTTCGATCATTATT
>CBIHPU010000783.1:0-1595 GCA_966211935.1 uncultured bacterium
GGACACCGCGACGTAGGTGGGTACCGTGCTTCCTTGTATAATGCGTTGCCGCTTGAGAGTGTGGAAGTGTTGGTGGAAGTGATGAAAGAATTTGAAAGAAAGCACGCTGATCAGGGCGCGCAAACACAAAAGAAAACTTCAGCATAAGCAAATACCTGTGAGAAATTTAAGACGAACACTCTGATCAGTTTAAGAGGTTCGTCTTTTTATTTTTGTACTATTTAAATAGACCATATGAACAAACTTATACTCGCCAACGATGGCATTGATGCTTCAGGAAAAACATTACTTGAAAAAGCAGGTTTTACTGTTGTAACTGAAAAAGTGGCGCAGGAGAATCTTGCCAAAGAGATCAACGAAAAAAAATATGCGGCGCTTACTGTTCGCAGCGCAACCAAAGTGCGTAGAGATATTATTGATGCCTGTCCGGGTTTAAAAGTTATTGCGCGTGGCGGAGTAGGAATGGATAATATTGATGTTGAATACGCGAAGAGCAAAGGAATTGCAGTAATCAATACGCCGGCTGCTTCTTCGAACTCTGTAGCGGAATTAGTTTTTTCGCACTTGTTTGGAATGGTTCGTTTTTTATACGACAGCAATCGCCAAATGCCTGCTGTGGGCAATACAAAGTTTGATGATCTGAAAAAGAAATATTCAAAGGGAACCGAGCTCCGCGGCAAATCAATCGGAATTATTGGTTTTGGAAGAATAGGACAGAGCGTTGGAAAAATTGCTTTGGGATGCGGAATGAAAATTCTAGCCTTTGACCCTTTTGTAAAAGAAGCGAAGCTTGATCTGGATATTTCCGGACTCAGCAATGCTTCTGTTACAATTAAAACAGTAAGCATGGAGGAGCTGCTTAAGAATGCGGATTTTATAACCGTGCATGTTCCGGGAGGAAAAATGATTGGCGCCAATGAAATTGCGATGATGAAGATTGGAGTTTGTCTGGTTAACACAGCGAGAGGCGGAGTAATAGATGAAGAAGAACTTGTAAAGGCGCTGGATGAGGGAAAAATTGCTCACGCGGCATTGGATGTTTTTGAGAACGAGCCGGCACCTTCTGAAAAATTATTGAAGCACAATAGAATTTCACTTTCACCTCACATAGGCGCAAGCACAAATGAAGCGCAGGAGAGAATAGGAGTGGAACTTGCGGAGAAAATAATTGACGCGCTTAAATAATTTTTACGCGTAAAACGAGAATCCATGGCGGACATTAAACCCTTTAAAGCATATCGCGCAACGCATGATAAGGTGCATCTTGTTGCAACGCGTTCGGTTGATAATTACCCCAAAGAAGATCTTAAACACAAACTTTCAAGTAACCCTTTTTCGTTTTTGCACATCATTAATCCTGATTTCGCGGATGGAAAAAGAACAAAAGCAGGAACGCCGGAAAGATTGCGTAAAATAAAGCAGCGCCTCCTTGATTTTATCCGCCAGGAAATATTTATTCAGGAGGACAAACCCGCGTATTATTTGTATCAGCAATTCAAGGACGGAAATATTTATACTGGTATAATAGGATGCAGCAGTGTTGAAGATTACAATAAAGGGATCATAAAGAAACATGAACACACTCTAACGGAACG
>CBIHPU010000784.1:0-1591 GCA_966211935.1 uncultured bacterium
ATAGGAAATAGTTTTTCCAGTCAGTACAAAATTGCAGGCCACATCTTTTTTAACTCCGTTGATATACTGAAAAGCATATGGTTCAAACTCCACCAATTCATTCAGTGCAGTTTTTATTCTTACTGTGTTTTTTCTGAGTGATATTTTTTCAACTTTATCATAAACGAGATTGATGATGGAGGGATCGGCGCCTTTTTTTACATAAAAATTATACTTGATGCTGTTCTTTTTTCCGAGCAGTTCCAGATCAATTCCGTTCCAGATATTTCTGTAAACAAGGCGGCGGAAATTCTGAACATTCGCAGCCCATTTTGAAGGATCTTTTCCAATGAAATAATTAGAATAATCTGATGTAATGTCAGAGCGATCAATAACTGCATTCTGGTTGGCGTTCAGAAATGAAATCTCAAATCCAGTTGTTTTTATTTCATCGACACGCTTTGCCGCAGGATTCGCGTGCATTGAACGGTAAGTGTCTTTATCGTAAAAGCTGTAAATGAATTTTCCGTTCAGCAACCACAATGCGCCTCCGTCAAGCTGCGCCCTGTAACGCACACTTTCATCCCACTGATTTTTATTCTCAGTGAATTTAATCAGACTGACAGTTTCATCAGAGTGAGTGGTTTTAACGCGTTGCGCAATAACGCCGCTCCAGCAAAATAAAAAGAGAAAAGATAAAATTCCCGGCGAACGCATCATAAGTAAAAATAACAAAAAATCCGATTTAACTTCACTCAATTATGTAGGAGAAAACCCTGAAAAGTAACAGCTACATAAAAACAGGGCAAACCCGCTTTTTCGGAACAAATGGAATAATTTTTTTAAAGATATAGATCAGGCCGAACTCCATAGCGCCTTTTCTGTTTGTTGCCGCTTTGAAATCCGAAGTATTTACATCATAGGCCATCGTAAACCTCCAGTTCTTGTATTCCATTCCTACTCTTGCAATGAAGGCATCTTTGGGACGCAAATACCCGCCTGCAAAAACCGCCTGGTGGTGTTTCGTGTTGAAAATATATTTCAGGTTAGCGCCACTTACCATTTCCCGGTATTCTCCCTGCATGCTGTAGAGCATTTCCACGTTCGCGTCAAGATTGCTACCGAGCGGATAATTAAGTAAAAAATATACGTTTGTCTTTATGTCCGCCTTAACTTGTTTATTGTTGAAATAAGTTACTGATGGCACAGTAAGATGATAGGAACTGATTCCTGCCTGCACATAACCACGTTGAATAAAAGTGTATTGTGTCATTAATCCGGCGTTCAGATCAAACTTGGTTTGGTTGGTCGCAGCAAAATATTCCTGGCTAGGCAAGGCGCCGTTATATTGAGTGCCGTCGTATTGCGTATCAAATGTAAGGGCGGAAGTTTTAAATCCGGTAGATGAAATTCCGGGCTGTAATCCAAACCCAACTAATAAAGTTGAATCTCTGTTCACTTTTTTTTGATATGAAACAGGAAAATACAATTGCGTTGTTCCGTATTTACTGTCTCCGCTCACATCGTTGTTAAACATTACTCCTACTCCTAGTCTATCGCTGCCAAGTTTTTTTTGGCCAACTCTCATGTCGCCAAAAAAAGCAACTGTGTT
>CBIHPU010000785.1:0-1591 GCA_966211935.1 uncultured bacterium
CCTCCCGATAGCTATCGGGACGCACCGAATTGCCAAATCCCCGCACTCGGCGATCAAAACGCTACCCATTCGTGAAAACATTTGCATCAAAAACAGTAGTATTTCATGTTTGCTGCAAAGTAAAATGCATTTATATTTCAGAATGAATTGACAATTAATTCTCTAACTATTTTCCGAGGGGTCAACTAAATATTATGAAGGGTATAACGTAAAAACCTGTATTATATTTCAACAGAGAATTTCGATACAGAAATAAAAAACCTGAGGAAATAATACCAGTAGAATAATTCTTTTTTTGCTTTTGAATTAAGCGCCTTTCACAGCTTTTTCATCCTCAATTCTTTTCAGGGAAACATCTGCTGTAGGATGAATGACGAGTGGGAACTTCTCAACTTTAATTGAACTTGAGTCGAGACCAAAAGCCCTGCCTTCAGATATACTGATCTTCTTCAAAAAGAAATAAGCGTCCAGGATCACACGTTCATGCCATGGAAGATCATTATCATACGATAAAAATTTCTCGATAACGATAAACTTAAAATCACCGATCACATTATTTCTGTTCAGTGACTCATAACGACTGGTGATATCCACCTCACCATTACGAACAAGATCCTGCACCACTTTGCGGAACATCAGATTAATTTTCGGTGCCACTTTAAATCCAAGATTGAAGTCGACACGAATCACATCTTCCTTTAAAATCTCATGCACTTTATATTCACGGGTGTGCGGCTCATCCATTACGTTGACGTGTATGAACCAATAAATATCCGCGCGCTTTGGGCGTTTCTGTAAAATAGAATAAACCACTTTCGATTCCACCTCGTCAGAATTTGAAGCGTTGGTAAGATAGATCAAATGCGTGGCGTATTTAGGAATTGTTTCGTCGTGACTAAGATCGTACAACATATGTTTGTACTTGTCAAGTTTTACAAACTCCGTATAATTTTTCCTGATGACTTTTGCCATGTACCAGATTCCCATAATGCAGGCAAGGATGAGCGCGATGATGAGTGTGATGTAACCACGTTGAATAAATTTAGCGAGGTTGGCAATCAGGAACGACGACTCGACGACTGCGTACACCGCGATGAAAAGATAAACGAACAATAATGGAAAATGCCTCAGTTTCATGAAAACAGGAAGCAATCGCGAAGACATCATCATACCAAGAATGATGGTGAGTCCGTAAGCGGCTTCCATGTTCTTTGATTCTTTAAAAAAGGCGACAATAAAAATGCAACCTGCAAACAGGAGCCAGTTGATGGCGGGAATATACATCTGCCCTTTAAGTTCTGTTGGATATTTTATCTTGAATTTCGGCCAGAAGTTAAGACGCATTGCCTCGTTGATCAGTGTGAACGAACCGCTGATGAGGGCCTGACTTGCAACGATTGTCGCCGCGGTTGCAATTCCGATTCCCACCGGTAAGAACCACTCCGGCATAATTGAATAGAAAGGATTTCGCTCTCCGAGTTTTGTACCCACCACACCGTCTGAAAGCAACCACGCTGATTGTCCAAGGTAATTGAGCAGTAACATTGTTTTTACAAAGAACCACGCGGCGCGAATGTTCGGTCTTCCGCAA
>CBIHPU010000786.1:0-1585 GCA_966211935.1 uncultured bacterium
TGTTTACATAGTTTGTCAGGGAATAGTTACTTTGTTTTCAATTATTACTTTGCCGGTTGAAGTTGACGCAAGCAAACGCGCGCTGGTTTGGCTGGACAGCGCCGGAATTACTTATGGTACCGAACACAAACATGCTAAAGACGCGCTGACCTGGGCTGCATACACATATTTTGTAAACGCTCTGGCTGCTCTGGCAACTCTTGTTTACCTGATCATGATGCTGCTTGGCAGAAGAGATGATTAAAATTTAATAAGTCTGATATCGAACGCCCCGGGTAATTCCGGGGTTTTTTATGTTTTAAGGTTGTATTGTAAATTCTGGATTACTGACAATAAACGGATGTTTTCTCTCAGTGTAACCGCAATTTATAATCATGGAGAACGTAGGCAGTTTGCAGCAAATTTATTCTGTTATAAAAAAAACATCTAACGAGGCTTTTTAAAAAAAGTAAAGATTAAGTTTGCACCCGTGTCATGTATATAAGAATTAATCCTGATAAAATAGATTATGTTGAACTGGAAAAGGCAGTTGATTGCCTTCGTAACGGTGGCGTGATCATTTATCCCACAGATACTGTTTATGCAATTGGCTGCGATATCAACAATACAAAAGGATTTGAACGAGTTGCCAAAATGAAAAACATTCATCCTGATAAGGCGAACTTTTCAATAATCTGTCACGATCTTTCACAACTCTCTGATTTTACAAAGCCAATCTCCAACCACTTGTTCAGGATTATGAAGAAGGCGCTGCCTGGCCCATATACTTTCATTCTTCCCGCAGGAAATAATCTTCCGAAAGTTTTTAAATCAAATAAAAAAACTATAGGAATACGCGTGCCGGATAATGACATCACACGGCACATCGTTATGCAGCTTGGTCATCCAATACTTTCAACTTCCGTTCATGCTGATGAAGATGAAATTCTGGAATACTATACCGATCCTGAAAGCATTTACGAAGAATATAAAGACAGAGTGGATCTGATGGTGGATGGTGGATATGGCAACATTCATCCATCCACAGTACTTGACTGCACGGAAGACGAGATTGTAGTGGTGCGGGAAGGACTGGGCGACGTCGCTACTGTTCTCGGTTGAAATTAATTACATTCTTATCTTTATATTTGTTGGTAGCGCATGGAATCTTCTCCTGAAATATCTGTTGTTATTCCCGTTTTCAATTCAGAGGCGCTTTTATCTGATCTGTTGAAGGAAGTTGTTACCGTTATGAATGGTTACGGTAAAAGCTTTGAAATAATCTGTGTTGATGACGGTAGTCGCGATAAAAGCTGGGAAGTACTTAAAGAGCTTAAGAGCCGCTATTCATTTTTGCGTGCTTTTCGTTTGGGAAAAAACTTTGGCCAGCATAAAGCAACTCTGTGCGGAATTATGAATAGCAGGGGAGAATGGGTTGTTACAATGGATGATGATTTTGAACATCCCGCTTCTGAGATCCCCGTTTTAATAAGTAAGGCCTCCGAAAAAAAACTGGATGTGATTTATGGTATTTCGAAACACACGCAGAAAAGTATTATGCGTGATATGTCTTCAAGATTTTTCAAGTGGGTGTCAAGGATAGAAA
>CBIHPU010000787.1:0-1583 GCA_966211935.1 uncultured bacterium
AACCTTTAACGGAAAAAAATTCTTCTGTTTCCCTTTAGTGAAAAGAAATTCAATTGCTTTTTTGCTTTTAAGACGTTCTTCTTTTTTGAAGGTGTGCACTTGGCAAAGGTATGCAAATGCGTCAGTTTAGGATTATCTTTTATTCGCGTCTTTTATGTACTGCTCAAGCGCCATAGTCATGCTTGGAGCCTGGGGAGTGGGGGCGAAGATATCGAGTCGGTAACCGTTTTCATTTACTGAAAGCGCGGTGTTGTAACCGAAAGCTGCAAGGCGCGTGTTGCCTTGTTTGAAATTTGGAAAATTCTTTCTGAGAGAACGGATTCCTGCGGGCGTAAAGAAAACTATTATGTCGTATTCAAGAGTGCCTTTCATATCGCTCAGGTCCGCGGATACTGTGCGGTAGAAAATAGCCTTTGAATATTTTATCTGCAGCTCATCCAGAAAATCCGCTATCTGTTCACGATGTACATCCGAAACAGGCAGAAGAAACTTTTCTTCTTTATGTTTTTTAATTACATCAACAAGATCTGAAATGGTTTGATGTCCATAGAAAATTTTTCTTTTCCTGTACTGAACATATTTCTGAAGGTAATAAGCGATTGACTCAGACAGACAGAAATACTTCATTGTTTCAGGAACGGTGATGCGCATTTCAGCGGCCATTCTGAAATAATGATCAATTGCGATGCGGCTGGTTAAGATAACCGCGTTATGATCTAAGATATTGATGCGTTGTGAGCGGAATTCTTTTGCAGGAACTCCTTCAACGGAAATAAAATGTCTGAAATCTATTTTAATGTTATGCTTGCGCGCCAATTCCAGATAAGGTGATTTTTCACTCTCGGGTTTTGGCTGGGAAACAAGGACAGTTTTTACTTTGGTCTTCGCGAGGTTTGCAACAACTATTGGTTTCTGCTCAATTACCGGAGCGGCTTTTACTTCTTTCTTCGAAGGTTTTTCAATGTTTGTTTTTGCGGGCGATGCAGAAATATTTTTTTTCTCCGCTGTAGCGGGAGCTATCGTTTTCTTTTCCGCCTTCGGAGAAGTGTTTGACTTAGCTTTATTTGTAACAACGCTTTTTGCAATCTTCTTAGCGGAAGCCGGAACCGGCTTGCTTTTCTTTACAGGCTGCACCGTTTTTTTAAGCACGGTTTTTTTGGAAGATTTACCGCTTTTACCAGATGCATTTTTTCTTGCGGCCGGCTTTGCATTTTTCTTTACAGAAGCGGTTTTCTTGGTTTTTTTCTTTGCAGCCATACCGGAAATTTGTTTACCGCTCTTATACGCCCAATCACTAATTTAAACGCATCAGAAAGGTGATCAGAACGATTAAGGGCAAAATTTCTAAGGCGCAAAGATATAAAAATAAATGAAAAGCCGAAAAGTTACGCCGTTCCATACCTATTACCACGCCTTTTGCGAGCCTGATAAGGTAAAACAGGGCGAAAACAATGAATCCTGCTGCAAAAAAAGGCTCAAGTGGAACTCTAAGGTACTGGATGCAAAAACCCAACGGAAGCAGAAAGAGTCCCGCGCCCTGGGCCGAAAGGAAAATATTGAAGTTATATTCTTTGATTTCTGAC
>CBIHPU010000788.1:0-1581 GCA_966211935.1 uncultured bacterium
CCTGCAGATGATTACGGTTTATCCTTTGCCTGTTGCAGAGTTCAGTTGGACGCCAACGGATGCTACGGCGTTAAATCCTTTGGTGAGTTTTACTAACTTATCTGTTGGTGGAGCAACATACTATTGGGACTTCGGCGACTGGACGTCGGATAGTGACATTTCATCAGAATCAGATCCTTACTACTCATATCCATCATCAGGCAATTATACTGTGTTTCTGTTAACAACCAGCCCGTATGGATGCAAGGATAGTATTGAACACGTTATAACGGTGAGTCCGGACTTTGCTATATTTGTACCTAACGCGTTTTCACCGGACGGTGATGAGTTGAATGATGTGTTCTTTCCAAAGGGTGTCGGGATAGATGAAGAAAACTACAAACTTCTGATCTATGACCGATGGGGAATGCAGATCTTCCAAACAGATAAATGGAATGAAGGATGGGATGGGAAAATTAACGGAGGCAGTGAGATAGCGCAGATCGATGTTTATGTCTGGAGAATTATTGTTGACGATTATAAAGGAGTAAAACATGTATTAACCGGCCACGTTACAGTGGTAAAATAAATTGAGCAATGAGAAAATTAGTCAGAAATCTATTTGTTGCAGCTGCATGTTCAGCGCTTCTGTATTCCTGTGCGCCGGATGAAGAGGAAACAACTGTTACTCCGGAAAATCCGAAAACAAAATTTATCGGAAGCTGGACCTGCCAGGAAACAGCCGGCGCTAATCCATCTACCTATACTATTCACATCACGGATTCTGCAGGTAGCTGGGTGCTGATAGAAAATCTTTATGCAACAGGCTTTCAGAACAAAGTAAAGGCTACAATTAATACTACAAGTTTGAGTATTGCGCAACAGCAGATCGGAAGCACTTCTTACCAGGTTAATGGAAGCGGTTCTTTAGTTAATAACACTACAATCGGTATGAGTTTTAACGTGTTTGATGGAGCAACTACCGATTCGGTTACAGCAACCTGTACGAAGCAATAATTCTTCTCAGTAAATATTTTTCGCCGCAGTCCAAAAAACTGTGGCATTTTTTTTCCAAATAATTCCAGTCTCATACCACCTGTTTCTTTTTTGTTACCATTTACTCCCTCAAGTGTTGGTTTTTAAGACTTTTCTCTGAGGAAAGACTGATTCCTTTCTCACTTTACCGTTTGATTTTTTTTAGTGGCCACTTAAAAATCATTCGTCACCATTTCCATCTCCGATGTTTTTTTCCGGCAATCGCTGAAATACTTTTACATCAGCATCAGGTTCTGATTGTAACCAGAATACAAAAAGAAACTGATGTTACAAGCGCGGAAAAGAATACCAACAATAAAAACTAAACGTTATGAAAATTTTGAAAAATGAAATCGACAATTTAGACAATGTCGTATTCGAGAAAAGAAACAAGGAATACGGAGCTTACGCTATCCGCGCTGAGTACAACATGAATAAGATTAAATCCATGCTTATCACCACGGCTGTCTTTTTATCCGCGGTTGGAGCACTCTGGTTTTTCTCGGGCGGAAAAAAAGTAATGGATGATTCATTTACTGATCTGGGTACTGTTTCATGGGTCGATAT
>CBIHPU010000789.1:0-1570 GCA_966211935.1 uncultured bacterium
TGCAGGAGATTTTGCGCTGGACCCGGATATGCCTGGAGGAATGTACAAACTGCGTGCCTATACCAACTGGATGAAAAACCGGGGCGAGAACAATGTGTTCGAAAAAGAATTCCAGGTGCAGAAAGTGGTACTTCCAAATCTGAAAATGAAACTGGAATATGAAAAAAAAGGATTTGGTCCCGGCGATGAAGTAATTGCAAAATTAGCTCTTAACACAAATGAGAATCAACCATTGTCAAATTACCAGTTCAAATTTGTTTGTGATCTTGCTGGAAATAAGTTGCTCGAAAAAAGTGACGCGACCAATGGTGAAGGAATAAAAATTATCCGCTTCAAACTTCCTGAGAACTTAAATACAAGCGACGGTTTATTAAATGTAATGATCTCTTATAACGGAAACACTGAATCAGTTTCGCGTTCAATTCCAATTTTATTAAACAAGGTGGATGTTACCATGTTTCCTGAAGGAGGAACATTGGTAAGCGGGCTGGAAAGCATGGTCGCATTCCGCGCAACAAACGAATACGGCAAGCCAGCTGACATTGATGGCGTTGTGGTGACAGAAAAAGGCAGCCAGGTAGCTTCATTTTCTTCCTTTCACCAGGGAATGGGTGCATTCAAAATAACACCGCAGAAAAACGAAAAATATTTTTTAAAGATCACGCGTCCGGTTGGAATAGAAAAAAAATATGAAATGCCTGTGGCAGTTGAAAAAGGATATGTGATGAATGTTGATGCGAATCGGGATGGCGAGGTGACAGCTACGGTTTCTACGACGCAGGATGAAGAGATCTCTGTTGTTGCACAGATCAGGGGACAGATTTATTACAGAAATACGATTAAAGCAATGAAGGGCGCGAATAAAATTATTTTTCCGACAGAAAATTTCCCCGCAGGTGTAATGCAACTTACGCTTTTTGATTCGAAGGGAATTCCCCAGTCAGAACGTCTTGCATTTGTAAATCACGACAGAAAATTATCCATCGCAATAGAAACAGAAAAAGAAAAATATCTTCCCCGCGAAAAAGTAAAAATGCATATCAGCGTAAAAGACGACAAAGGAAATCCTGTTGCGGCAAATCTTTCGATGAGTGTAGTGAACGACCAGTTTCTTTCGTTTGCAAACAGCAAAGAAGGAAATATTCTATCGCAATTATTTTTCCAGCAGGATCTGAAAGAAAAAATTGAGGACCCTGCATTCTATTTTGATGAGAAAGAACCTAAAGCGAAAAAAGCGCTCGATTATTTACTAATGACAGCAGGATGGAGGCAGTTTACATGGGAAAAAATCCAGAAACAACAGTTACCATATCACACCTTTCAGCCGGAAAAGGCTGTTATAGCGGGAACAATAATAGATCAATACAATTACAAACCAATAGCAAACGCGTCAATTAAAAGTTCATCAGGGCACATTGCCAAAACGGATTCCAATGGAAAATTCAGCTTTAAAAAAATTAATCTGTACGAACCGGTTACCTTGAATATATCTGGAAAAAACTACAGCACCCAGCAATATCAGGTAGCATCTTACAATCAGAATCTCACTTTTTACTTATATAATCCTGAC
>CBIHPU010000790.1:0-1568 GCA_966211935.1 uncultured bacterium
AATGTCCTCATTGGTTGAATAGTCCGTTGCATTTACAAACAGCGGAATTTTTAATTCCTGGAAAGTGGTTGCAGACAAAAATTTCTCCAACACTTTTTTCAGATTATCGTGCTTTAGAAAGCCATTTAAAAGATTGAAAAAATTGATGGTGCCGTTTACATCATTCTGTTTTAAGATCGAAAAAATTTCATCCGGAGTTTTTCCATCACAATATAGCGCGCCGACTATTGCTCCGGCGCTTGTACCAGCCACCACTTCCGGCACAATTCCTTTCTCAAGCAAAGCTTTTAAAACACCTATGTGCGCGTATCCTCTTGCCCCACCTCCGGAAAATGCTATGCCGTATTTTTTCATGGCCATCTCATTAAATTATTTTTCAAAAATGTCCACTCCGGAGTTTCTATTTCATCGCTTTCAGGAATCTCATACCACGGAGACAGGTCATCATCACCAAGATTCTTAACGATATGAATTTCCTGAGCAGGCATATAACTCTGCGCCAGCAGAAAAACTTTTTTACCGTTGGAAGGATTAACTGCTGTTTCAATAACAGTCATGGCATGACCGGGAAATCCTCCGATGATCAATACATCACCCGCCTTAATTGATTTGAAATCAGCAACAGGTTTCATTTCTCCGCTCAGCGATTTGGACCCCGCGTAATTAAAAACATTCCACAAATAATTTTTAAATGTAGGATAGGAAGTTGAAGGAGCCGCGCTTTTCATCCAGTTGACTTTATTTCCTTTAACGGAAGGCCTGTAACCTTCACTCCATTTTTTAAATGGAATTTTATCTCCGCTGGTATATTTAAAAGTGATCTGATCCTTTACTCCTGAACCATAAAGAAATTCCGCACGCAAACGCATAACGGCGTCAGCGCACTGCTGCAGATCATTTGTGCCGGCGTCAATATTAATTACAGCGGCGTGAACATCCTGCCGGACTTTTTTATTTCCATTGTATAACAACACAGGTGACCCGGCTTTTTTAAGAGGAAGATGTTGCAGCCAGCTTGCAAACTTGTCGGTTGAGTCGGTGCTGATCACATATCCTGCCGGTGGATCAATACGTGCATAAACGGTCTGACTGGAATCATAATGCGTAACCCATTTGTAAAGCGAAGCATATTTTGACGGAGACGTTCGCTCAATGAATGTGAGATCTAAAGTTTCATTTACCTGAGCATTCTGACCACAGTTAAGAAACAGAAATAAAAAAGGGATAAGAGACACAATAATTTTGCTTCTTATCCCAATCAACTTCATAAGCGAAGAAATTATTTAAGCGAAACTTTAACAGTGTAGGACCCGGAATTTGCGGCGTTGAACACGGTCTCATAAATTGAAAGGTACAGCATGCCGGAAGTACTTGCATTACCTGTAAACTTGGCGCCGGCTTTCAATGGTTGAGTAGTATTCAGTTCACCAATACGATAAACAACCTGACCATAACTTGGATAAGTTGTAGTGGAGCTTGTATAAGCATAATCGCCTTCTCCTTCACCTGTACCTTTATAAGATTCACCGGTTGCTCTAATATAGGAGCCATCCGGTTTATATTTCTGA
>CBIHPU010000791.1:0-1561 GCA_966211935.1 uncultured bacterium
GATTTCTGTTTGTAATTAAAAAGTAATTCCGTCTTTCTCTGATATTAATAATGGGAATATGAATCGCCCGCTGTTTCACATGAATTCCGTGTTTTAAAATTCTGTAACTTCGTTGTGCAGAATATGAATAACCTTCGTATAATTTCCCACCTTGGCAGGTATTCCATCTTGTTGTTCCGAACATTCTCAAAACCTGAAAAATTTTCCGTTTACTTTAAACAGATCATAAAGGAAATTGATTCGTTAGGTATAGGATCACTTGGGCTTATCGCTATCATTTCCGTTTTTATGGGTGGAGTAATTACAATTCAGTCTGCTTATAACTTTACCAGTCCTTTTATTCCGCTTTACGCTGTTGGACTCGGAACCCGTGAGTCAATAGTGCTTGAATTTTCTCCAACAATAGTTTCCCTTATTCTTGCCGGAAAAGTCGGGAGCAACATTGCTTCTGAAATTGGCACTATGCGCATCTCAGAGCAGATAGACGCATTGGAAATAATGGGAGTGAACAGCGCAAGTTATCTGATAATGCCAAAAGTGATCGCCGCCATGTTCATCAATCCGTTTCTTATTGTCATATCTATGTTTCTTGGAATTTTTGGAGGTTATATGATGGGAGTTTTATCAGGCGCCTGCACCTCTTACGAATATATTTTCGGCATACAATCTTTTTTCGTTCCGTTTAACATAACATACGCGTTGACAAAAACCGTTGTGTTCGCTTTCATAATTACTTCAGTCGCCGCATACCATGGTTATTACACGGAAGGCGGAGCGCTTGAAGTTGGAAAAGCGAGTACGCGTTCTGTAGTTTATAATAGTGTAATCATCCTGATCACAAACCTGGTGATCACCAAATTAATGCTCATTTGATAGAGATTAAGAACATAAATAAGACTTTTGGTGATCGTAAGGTGGTTCATGACGTTTCTTTCAACTTTTACCCTGGAAAATGTAACCTGGTAATTGGAGAAAGCGGAAGCGGTAAAACTACAATAATGAAGATGATGGTTGGACTGCTGGAACCTGATTCGGGGGAGATTATTTATGACGGGGAAGATTTTCTGGGAATGAACGTAAAGCAAAAGCAGGAGGTCAGGAAAAAGATCGGAATGTTATTTCAGGGAGGCGCGTTATTTGATTCCATGACAGTAGAAGAGAATGTGATGTTTCCAATGGAAATGTTTACTGAAATGACGCGGGAGGAAAGAATTGAGCGCGCCAATTTTTGTTTGTCACGCGTTAAACTTGAAAACAGAAACAAATTATATCCGGGTGAATTAAGTGGGGGAATGAAAAAACGCGCCGCGCTGGCCCGGGCGCTCTCTATCAACCCAAAATATCTTTTTTGCGATGAGCCTAACTCGGGACTCGATCCGCGAACCTCGATTGTAATTGACGAGCTTATCCGTGAAGTGACTGAAGAGTTTAACATTACTACCATGGTCGTTACCCACGACATGAATTCTGTTCTCGGTCTGGGTCCCCACCTTTTATACATCTACCAGGGACACAAGGGGTGGGAGGGAAATAACAGGCAGATTCTGAAAGCTGTAAATAA
>CBIHPU010000792.1:0-1555 GCA_966211935.1 uncultured bacterium
GGTATCACGGTATTAACCGTTTTTAAAATATCACTTGTAGATCCGCATGAATAAATAATGAAGGATAAACTTGCGGCAGCTGTTGCAAACAAAAGAATTTTTTTCATAAACCTGTTTTTTGAGATGTGAAAGCAAATATACTGCCAATTTTGGAGAGTTCAGGAGCCCAGGATGTTAAGCATTGGAAAACAAATAACTTTGTGAAAGTTTTACAATAGAAAGTTGGTACTCATAGTGTTGTTCAACCTAAAACTGATTTAAAATAATGAATGCAGAATTAATTTCGATAGGTGATGAATTGCTGATTGGACAAGTGATCAATACCAACGCGGCAAAAATAGGGGAGATGTTGAGTCTTGCTGGTATAAAAGTTCAACGTGTAACAGTGGTTTCGGATGAGCGTAAGGCAATTCTTGAATCATTTTCTGCAGCCATGAATGCCGCCCAACTTGTTATTGTTACGGGCGGACTTGGTCCTACGAAAGATGACATTACCAAAAATGTTTTGTGCGAATTTTTTAATTCAAAACTGGTGCTGGATGAACACGTATTGAAAGATGTGAGGGAGATTTTTGAGCGAAGAGGGAGAAGTTTAACTGAATTAAATAAAAAGCAGGCCGAGGTTCCGGACAATTGTATTGTAATTCGAAATAAAAATGGCACAGCTCCTGGAATGTGGTTTGGAAAAGATGGAAAAATTCTTGTCAGTATGCCTGGCGTGCCATTTGAAACAATGGCTATGATGGAAGAATTTGTTATTCCTAAACTTAGCAAAGAACATGAACTCCCGGCAATTTTTCATTACTCTATTTTAACGCAGGGCATAGGTGAAAGTTTTCTTGCTGAAAAAATTGAAAAGTGGGAAGATTCTCTGGCGGCACACAATATCAAGCTGGCCTATCTTCCTTCTATTGGAGCGGTACGTTTGAGAGTTAGTGGTTATGGAAAAGATTTGAATCAGTTGAAGAAAATTGTGATGAGTAAGGTTGAAGAAGTGTTGCCGGAAATTAAAAAATACGTTTATGGTTTTGAAGAATATGGAAAACCACAACCGAAAATGGAAAGTATCCTGGGAGAAATGTTGCTGAACAGAAAAAAGAAGATCGCTTTGGCTGAAAGCTGCACGGGCGGATATATTTCTCATCTCATCACTTCTGTTGCGGGATCATCTAATTACTTCAATGGTTCCTGTATTCCTTATCATAATGAGTTTAAGCACGCCTTGCTGGAAGTAGATAACGAAATTTTTAAAAGAGAAGGTGCTGTTAGTGAGGAATGCGTGCGACAGATGGCGATTGGAGTTTTAAAAAAGTTTAAATCGGATTATGCAATTGCAGTAAGCGGGATAGCAGGACCGGCTGGCGGAACAGATGAGAAGCCTGTTGGTACGGTGTGGATAGCCTGGGCAAGTAAAAAGGAAGTACGGACTGAGAAATTTGTATTCGGAACGGATCGCGGACGAAACATTCATCTCGCTGCAATCAATGCTCTGAATAATATGAGAAGGTTATTGGAGGAAGGATTTTGATCGCTTATTGCGGGATAAAAAATTTCA
>CBIHPU010000793.1:0-1547 GCA_966211935.1 uncultured bacterium
TGAAGGTCAACCAAGAAACTAAAAAGTCAGCTACGCAATGCCGTCAGAACCTCAGCAAAAACTAACAAATTCGTCGAAGGGGACGTCGACCGGAACGTCGACCCGGATAATGATCGAAACAGCGACAGAAACCTCGACCTTAGTGTTGACCAGAACAACGAAGGAAACATCGACCAGAACGTCATTCCTTCAATTCAATCAAAACAAACGATAACAATTACTTTACTCTCACATAGCACCACAAAAAAAGGACGTCACCAAACGTCCTTTTTTTCTTACCAACATATTCGATCTTTCAACTAACCAAAAAATTTATTTTCTGTTATGAATTGCTCGCCGGAGAACCGCCCCATTGTTTAATTTCCTGATCCGTCCATAAATTTGGAAAAAATTTGCGCTGCTGAAATTGTGGGTGCAGATATTTCTTCCATTCAGAACCTCCTGTCGCGGCTTTGTTCTCACCCTTTTTATCCAGGTAATGTCTTGCAGTGTTCAGGTGCACCATCGGCCACTCAACATTGTAAAGACGATCGAATTCCCTCAATACGGCCTTAAGCGCTTCTGACGGATTTTTAATTGATGCTACACGATCCTCAATTGTATTTCCTTTAACTTTCTTAGCGAGAGAAATAAACTGGTCAAGGTATTTTTCTTCAAACTGACGAAGCGTTAAAGTTTTCTGTCCAGTCTGTCTGTTCATTCCGGCATCCTTCCAGTAAATGTGTTCGAAGTATTGTTCGATGGTTGGATTTTCAGGCAGACGCTTTTTCCCTTCTTCATTAATCAGATTCTCAATTCTTGTTGAATAGATCTCGATCAATCTGAATTGCGCGCTCTGGAACCCACTCGCGGGTGCAAGTGTGACTCTGAAAGTATTGTAATCATCGTAATCCATTCCGTCACGCATTACATCAAACGAAGTGATCAGCATGGCGGTGTAACGGTTGAGTCGACTGATTTTATTTGTCAGTAATTCTTCAGTTACAGCTTCAGCGCCTACAACCTGTTTTATTTCATGGAGCATCAGTTTCAGGATGAGTTCAGTCACCTGGTGATACATAATGAAGATCTCCTCATCTTTAAAATTCGTTCTGGGTTTTTGAAGTGATAAAAGTGTGTCCACCTCAACGTAATCCCAATAGTTGATAGGCTTTGCCTGAAGCAATCCTTTTAAATACGTCTCAGGATTCTCGCCGAGGTTTTTGTATTTATCCTCAATTGCCTGAATGATTTTCTGATCTGCCATTTTTTTATTAATTATTTAAATAAACTTAAACCGAACACAAATAAGCTGATCACTTTTATAAGTTCCATGGAAACATAATAAAAGTGAAGATTGGAAGAAGGAAGCGTATGGCCTTTAATAAGCAACTCCGCTCTTTTATCCAGCACCGGCATCAACCACATTGTCTGCAAAAATAGTATAGCCACAGGAATAAAGAAGCTAATATTGGTGAAAGTGAACAATTTTTGCTCTGAAAGATAAAAGCCGATAATAACTATTACTGTTAAAATCAGTTCCACCTTGTTTAACGCGTTGAAGACCA
>CBIHPU010000794.1:0-1546 GCA_966211935.1 uncultured bacterium
AGTCGTTGTTGAATTTCTCCGTAAGTTTCAGGATCGGTGTATTTAAGACAGAGGTCCTCAAGTTCAGTTTTTATGGCGTTAAGACCGAGTCGGTGCGCGAGCGGTGCATAAAGATATTGAGTCTCACTTGCAATTTTTATCTGCTTATCACGCGGCATGCTGTTCAGCGTTCGCATATTGTGAAGACGGTCGGCTATCTTTATTAAAATAACGCGCACATCATCGCTCAGCGTAAGCATCATCTTCTTAAAATTCTCAGCCTGTAAAGATGAAGTGTGATCGAAAACGCCGGAGATCTTGGTCAGTCCATCAATGATCTGCGCGACTTTGTCTCCGAACATTCCTTTAATGTCGTCAAGAGTTATGTCCGTATCCTCAACAGTATCGTGAAGTAATCCGCAAACTATGGATGTGCTGCCGAGGCCAATTTCTTCTGCACAGATCTGCGCAACAGCTAACGGGTGGAAAATATAAGGTTCACCCGACTTCCTCCGCATATTTTTATGAGCCTCAACCGCGACTTCAAAAGCTTTCCGGATAATTTCCCTGTCGCCTTTTTCCAATCGCCTTTTGCTCGTTTTCAGAAGGGCCTTATATCGCTTAAGTATTTCTTTTTTTTCTGATTCCAGATCAATCGCCTGCATAAACTTTCCTGATATAACTGTTCTTTAAAGATAAATATTTGTTGGGAATTTACAATGATTAAAGCTACGGCGCAAGAGGTCTTTTTCCCAGGCTATCAGGTGAATTTTATCGCTTTGATCGGTGTAGTTCTGGCCACAATTAGGGCGGGCAACAGCATGAACAGTATACAGATGCTGAAAGTTCCTGCGTTCAGCAAAAGCATGTACAGCCATTCGAATCGGATAGGAATATAAGAAACATAATAGGTTGCCTGATCCAGTTTAAAAATGTGAAATTTCCATTGCAAAAAAGCAATAAGAAGTCCAAGAATGTTTCCCCACAGCATTCCTTTGCCTATCAGCACCGCTGCCTGCGCAATAAAAACTTTCATCATGTTCCAGTTGCTCATTCCCAGCGCCTTCAGAATTCCTATCATGTTTATTTTTTCAATGATAATAATGATCAGGGCAGAGATCATGTTGATCACCGAAACAATTACCATCAATATTAAAACTATCAACGCTGTTGTATCGTGCATATCCAGCCACTCGAAAATGCCCGGATTTAATTGCTTAACTGAATTACAGGTGAGATTCTGATCCAGCGAAGCGAAGATCTCATCACTCAACTCATCCACTTTGTCAAAATCATTCACATAAAGTTCAAATCCTCCGGTATACCACGACTCCCACTTGATCACTTTTTTCAAAGCTCTTTCTGTTGTAAAAACCATTTTACTGTCAAAATCATCAAGGCCCGTTTCATAAATGCCGGTTATCCTGAAATCTTTCACACGGTAGTCATCTTTTAAAACCAGATTTGTATCGGTAGAAGCTGATTCGGCAATTAGTCGTGGCAATAGTGTGTCGTTCATTCCGAGAAGCGTGTCGCCCCTTCTTAATTGCACATTCACAAATGAATC
>CBIHPU010000795.1:0-1544 GCA_966211935.1 uncultured bacterium
ATGCGTCGTCATGATCCGCGTGGGTTGTTGCCAATTGCAATGCGCGCGCGCGAAAAATCTGTCGCTACAAATTACACACAGGGACTCGCAATCAGTTATCAGAATACCGGCGTAGCTTATCTTACTATTGGACAATATCAGCTTGCACTTCCTGATCTGCTGAAAGCGAAATCTTATTTTCTTGATCTTGGTGATTACGAGGGAGCAAGTTCCGCCTTACGCAACATCGGAAACATTTATACGCAACTGGGCGCGTTTGAAAAATCGGAAAGTTATTATCGCATTGCACTTGAATACGCTGAAAAGTCGCGCGACGCAAAAGCAATTGCTTATGTAAAAACAAATATTGGTTTGATAGAGCAATTGAAAGGTAATTATCATTCTGCTATCCGCATCATGGAAAACAATCTTGATGTGCTGCGAACGCTGGATGATGAATTCGCGGTGAGTGAAATATTGTTCAACATCGGATGCAATTACCTGAATTCAAACGACCAGGAAAGAGCGAAGAAATATTTAGATGAATCACTTGAAATTGCCAACCGCATTAATTACCTGAAAGGAATTGCGCAAACCTATGTTACACTCGGACAACTTTATTTCAGGCAAAACAAGTTGGATAAAGCATTAATTCTGATGCAGCACGGAGTAGCAAGCGCGCTTGAGCTGAATGAAAAAAGAATAGCCGCGGATTCGTATAAATTACTGAGTAAGGTTTACAAGCGTTTGGGTAATCTTGAAAAGGCGCTTGAGTGTATGGAGATGCACGATGAGATGAGAAATCGTTTGCAGCATTCCGATACAAGAAGTTTGCTGGATAGTTTCCAGGGAGAGATAGAAGTGGAGAAATCGGAAAAGAAAATTCTCGAGAACAAAAATAAAGAGCTTGAATTCGCTTACCAGGTAATTAAAGAAAAGAATAAAGATATTACGGACAGTCTTAAGTATGCACGCCATATCCAGCACGCCCTTTTACCCCCTAAAGAGTTCCTGGACGGTCACCTGAAAGATTATTTTGTTTTTTATCAGAGCAAGGAAATTGTTTCAGGTGATCTTTACTGGTTTAATGAAAAAGATGGCGTTGTTTATTTTGCTGTAGTTGATTGTACGGGCCATGGAGTTCCCGGCGCGTTTATCTCTATTGTAGCGCACAACACATTGGAGCAGGCATTTCGTGAGCTTGGAGGGAAAAACGCAGCCGCGTTTGTTTGTCGCGCGAGTAAAATTTTAAATTAAAATATTAGCCAGACCAACGAACAATAAAAAGTGCGTGACGGGATGGATGTTTCTTTTTGTGTGCTTGACCTGAAGAAAAAGGAACTGAATTTTGCGGGCGCGAATCACGATCTTTTGATTATGCGGAACGGAGAACGCATTGATGTGAAAGGTAACAAGCACTCGATAGGAATTTTTATTGGCGAAGAGAAAAAACCTTTTGAAAATCAGACGATACAGTTGCAGAGCGGCGATATGCTTTATATGTTCACTGACGGATACGCGGACCAGTTTGGAGAAGCCAGCAGTCAGAAATATATGAAGAAGAG
>CBIHPU010000796.1:0-1540 GCA_966211935.1 uncultured bacterium
GCTGATTTTCCAATATTTGTACCCCATTCAAGAATTAACTGAGGTTTAATGCGAACAACGGCAGACGTCATCAACATCAGCTCATCCAACGGAAAAGGATGTGAGCCAACAACAGGAACAAGTTTTTGTACAACGAATTCTGAAATGATCCATTTATTTACTTCAAACTCGGTTGACTTATTATTTACAACCGCGTCCTGAAAAGTTGTTTTTTTGGCGAATAACCTCATAAATTTTCTTGATAAAATAAATGTCTTTGGAAAATGTAAAATTAAGCAATGCGGTGAAATGAATTACTTTTTGTGGAACTTAAAGTTTTTTCTTCACTAACGCGTTATTCCCGTTGAAAGAGAACTCCCAGCTATTATCAAAAATCTGGGGGAGATACCGTCTGTACAGATACATTCTTGCATTCGGATTGCCGCTTTGCTCTTCGTCTCTGTCAACCGCGTGAAACTCATAAATCATGATCTTTGGATGAACACGCATAAATTCACGTACTATTTCAGAAATGGTGCTCATTACTTTGTAGACTTCGCCGCGATTGGTGGTGACATATTCTTCGCCTTCAAATTCATCATTAATAACACCGAAAACTATTGTGGCATGAAGTATATTGTCCTGCCGTCTTCCAAACCGAACTTCGTAACGGAGGCCGCTATCTGTATTGAAAAAATACACACCCGCAGAAGGAATGGCCGGATATTCTATTGGATATAATCTTTTATTATCTGCTGCCATAGTGGACACGCCGAAATGTACTAAAATTCTGACTGATTTTAAAAAACAATCTTTAAAAAGAGTCTATTCTTTGATGAATTGATAGAGGTAAAAAAATTCCAAGAGAAAGAACGTAATAAATTTTTCAGGCAGAAAAAGATCCTGAAACAACTTTCAGAAAATCGTGATGGATATCAGCGGTTGAAGCAACAATTTCTTTTCCAAAAAGCCAGTTGTCTTTACCTGAGAAATCCGAAATTTTTCCGCCCGCGTTCTGAACGATCAATGCCCCTGCTGCAACATCCCAGGGTTTTAAATTGTACTCGAAAAATCCATCAAGCCTGCCACAGGCGACATAACACAAATCAGCGGCGGCCGCGCCGATACGACGTACACCATGAGTGTTCCTGATAAAATAATCAATAGCAGTTTTATAGGCGTCCATTTTATCAAAGTTATTTACCGGAAATCCGGTAGCGATGAGTGTTTCGCTTAACTTATTGGCAATGGAAACCTGGATCTTCTTTCCATTCATAAACGAATCATCGCCTTTACTGGTGTAAAAACATTCATTTCGCGAAACTTCCAGCACAACACCGCACTGAATGTCGCTTCCTTTTGCCAGGCCAACACTTATGCAATAAAAGGGAATTCCGTGAATGAAATTTGTTGTACCATCTAACGGATCGATGATCCAGTTAAATTCTTTTCTTTCGCTTGCAGTGCCTTCTTCCGTTATAAATCCAGCTGCAGGATATATTTTACGCAAACCTTCCACCAGCATTTTTTCTGTCTCACGATCAACGTAACTTACCAGGTC
>CBIHPU010000797.1:0-1536 GCA_966211935.1 uncultured bacterium
GAAAATGAAGTACGCGCTCTTTCACTTTCGAGTTCAGCCATTTGCATTCAGCGTTTATTTCATGCTGAATCGCTTTCATTATCGCGTTGGTCTGCGGATTTTCTCCTTTACCAAGAAGCTCAATATAATTTTCTGCCTTTGGTCTCAGTTGATCACTTTTTTTTCGGATCTCTTCGATTGCTTCATCCATTGCAATTCCTCTTTTCCATGCTTCAGGAATTAGCGGATCAAAAAGATCAACCTGGAAGGAAGCGTCAAAAACAGCATCAGGTCCGTCAGCAGTTCCTCCACCATATGAAACGGTCACTTCCCAGGGAACAGGAATAATTACAACATCCGCTTCATCGGTTGTAAAAGGCAAACCAAAAATATTGGCATTAGTATCTCCAATATCGTTTGGATTAAAAGAATGGATCTTTTGCTCTTTGGTAGTCATATGCACAAAATAATTTCTTAAAAATTAAAGAGCGCAAAGATACTGATTTTTAAGGGGTAAGGAAAATGAAAAGGGAGGGTTAAAAAAGAAAATTTGTGAATGAGGAATCAGAAGCAGAAAATTGCCCCGGGAAAAGTAAATTTTGAATAAAATTTCTGTCTTTTAAGGAGCTAGTCTTCCGATTTTCCAGGCGCCGTTCACCAGTTTGTAATAAACCCGGTCGTGCAGTCGGCTTTCGCGTCCCTGCCAGAATTCGAAATAATCCGGTTTTAATAAATATCCACCCCAGAAATCAGGACGGGGCACATCTTCCGTGGGATACTTTTTGTCGAATTCAGCAACAATGTTTTCGAGTGTTTGCCTGTCTTCGATTTCCTGGCTCTGTGGAGATGACCACGCGCCTATTCGCGAAAGGCGCGGGCGGGAATTAAAATAACTTTCACTCTCTTTTTCGTCCAGTTTTTCAAGCTTCCCTTCAATGCGAACCTGGCGCGCGAGTTCGGGCCAAAAAAATGTGAAACAAACATAAGGATTCACAAAAATTTCTTTGGATTTTTTGCTTTTGTAATTCGTAAAAAAAGAAAATCCCTGCGCGCTGTAATCACGCAACAACATTACTCTTGCGGAAGGGCGGTTTGTTTCACTTACAGTGGATAGCAGGAATGCATTTGGCTCATGAACTTCAGCTTTTACTGCTTCAATAAACCATGCTTCAAATTGCAGGTGCGGTTCTTTCGCGACATTTTTTTTGTCAAGCGGCTCACCGGAAAAGTCTCTGCGCAGTGTTCGTATATATTTGTTGATGTCCTCCATTAGAGGTAAATTTGGTGTGTCAGCAAAGATACGGTTAACTGAAACATGATGTATGATATTGGTCAGAATAAAATCCTTGTAGCTCAGCCATATTTGCCTGATCCTTTTTTCAGGAGAGCGGTGGTTTTGATGACGGAGCATAACGAGGAAGGATCATTGGGATTTGTAATGAATAAACCCCTGAAGATGCGTGTGAAAGATCTGCTGACAAATCTTAAAGAGGCCGATTTTCCATTATATCACGGCGGACCTGTTGCTCAGGATCAATTGTTTTTTATTCATCGTTT
>CBIHPU010000798.1:0-1536 GCA_966211935.1 uncultured bacterium
ATTGAATATCATGGTAACGCGGTCCATGTGATAAATTCTCCTTCACCTGCGGCAACCGCTTCTCTGGCTTATGGCGCGGAAATTGCAAGATTGAGTTCGGAATACTTTAAATTGCATAATTAATAATCCACAAAACATGAAAAACATAATTGCCCTGCTGTTTACAACTGTAAGTTTGGTTGTCTCGGCTCAGAACGGAACCGGCAGCGCTTTTCCTGCGTGCTCAGGCGAAACGTTTAGCGGAAAGTCGATAGACATTCCAACTTCAACAAAAGGCAAAACAACAATTCTCTGGCTTGCTTTTTCCCGCAAAGCGGAAGAAGATTTAAAAACATGGTTAAACCCCGTTTACAATTTATTTGTTGTGAAAAAAGACACTTCAGACTATTTCAGCGCGGCTGTTAACTATGATGTGAATTTTTATTTCATTCCCATGCTGAATAAAGTGAACCAGGCGCTGGGTGATAAAGAGAAAATCAAAAAAGATACGGATAAGGAATTCTGGCCATACATCATGTTTTTCAAGGGAGACGTAAAGCCATTTATTCAGTCATTGAAAATTGAAGACAAGGATATTCCTTATTTCTTTGTTCTTGATGGTAACGGAAAAATTGTTCACGTTGAGAAAGGAAAGTATTCAGACGCTAAAATGGATAAGATCGAAGACTTTATAGATTAATCCGGAAGTAATTTTGAAAATAAAAAACCCCGTGAATTACTCGCGGGGTATTTTTTTTAGTTAATCTTCCTGAACCGCGTTAGGATATCGTTGCATCCACATTTTCAGCGCTTCTTTACTTTTTACTGTAATAATAGTTCTGGCGTCTATCCTTAATTTCACTTTTTCACCCTGTGGAAACAACGCGGCTTTCTTTTCGTTAATTGGTCTTTCATTCAACGGACGCACAATCGGCCTCTGAATTTCTGAACTGACAGTAACTTCAGCCTTCTTAGTTTTTTCTTTTGGAGCAGCCGCTTTTTTCTCGGGCTTTAAAGCTTTTGGAGGAGCAACTTTTTTTACCGCTTTTGCTTTAGGCGCCGGTACCTTCTTCACTGATTTTTTTTCTACCATTTTCTTTACCGGCTTTGCAGCACTTGTTTTTTTAGCAGGCTGTTTCTTGCTTGAGGACGAACCTGATTTCTTTGGTGCAGGTTTTTTCCTGGCCGCAGGCTTTGCAGATTTCTGAACTTTCCCCTTCTTCTTATTATTTTTTTGCTGCTTCTTCATAACATGCTTGTTTGGTTCACACGTTCATCATAAACATTCAATCATGTGCCGAAATAAAACTAGCAATTCCTTTGAAACGAGAAAATCTTTAACAATTAAAGTTTTAAGCCAAGTTATTATTGAAAGATAATCAATGAGTTACGCTGTGAAAGAATCAGAGGATTATGGGGCCTTTCAGCCACAATTATCACTTATTTAACTATTTAGGCGGAGAACCAATAGACCAGCTTCACCACTAACGCGCGGTTTTTCTTTCTGAAATCCGTTGCAGTATAGTTGTCCGTGTACACAATAAACAGGTCACTCAT
>CBIHPU010000799.1:0-1522 GCA_966211935.1 uncultured bacterium
AACGAATAATTCTGGCCGCTTCTGCTGCCATTCTTTAAGCGCCTGGACGGGCGTATTTTTGTAGACTGGGCGGTTTTTTATTTTGTGGTTTTTTTTTTTTTCGCCCAGATATTACCCCCCTAATAATTTTCGTGTTTTTAACGCGACTCGGGGGAGAGATCATACTTTGTGAAAGCACTCCTGAAGCGCGTGAAAAAAAACTGGAAGAAGTTGTGGCCAGAACAAACGCGTTTTTTGTCCCGCCTTTTAATCACGAATGGGTTATTGCCGGACAAGGAACTGCCGCTAAAGAACTGATGGAAGATATTGAAGGACTCGATTGCATAATTGCTCCTGTAGGAGGTGGCGGGCTGCTAAGTGGAACTGCCATTACAGCCGGCATTTTAAACTCCCGCGTCAAAGTTTATGGCGCTGAACCTGAGAATATGAATGATGCGCAACGCAGTTTTCGCAGTGGAAAAATTGAGAAGAATGAAAAGGGGAAAACCACAATAGCTGATGGACTCAGAACTACGCTTGGAGATAAAACTTTGTCATGTATTCAGCATCATGTGGAAGATATTTTTTCTGCTACTGAAGTGGAAATTGTAGAAGCAATGAAATTGATGTGGAACTTTTTGAAAATTACCGCTGAACCAAGCAGTGCTCTTCCCCTTGCAGTAATATTGAAACACAAAGAGCTTTTCAAGGGAAAAAGAAACGGCGTTATCGTTTCAGGCGGTAATGTGGATTTGTCTTCGTTGCCCTTCTGAAAGCCCTAAAAATCCGGGGTTTATCTAATTCTGCATTAAAATTTGTATCCTATCATTATAATTTCGTAATATTACGAGGTATTAATGTTTTAAATTTTTCATTCATGAATCTTTATGTAGGAAATCTTGCTTGGGGCGTTACTGATCAGGATCTTCACCAATTGCTTTCGCAATACGGATCAGTTATCTCCGCGAAAGTTGTAACAGACAAAGTCACTAAAAGAAGCCGCGGTTTCGGTTTTGCTGAAATGGCCAACGACGAAGAAGCGTTGAACGCAATCAATGATCTAAATGGTAAGCCATTAAAAGGGCGTAACCTTACAATCAACGAGGCAAGACCTAAGACCAACTCCAACAGAGGCGAAGGGTAATCTCTTTAATGTATTCCTGACCTTTTTTGCAGAGCCGGAAAATTACCGGCCTGCTTTTGTATTTTCATAACCTAACGATTTTTAAAGCGTTCCCGAATTTTAGTTTTATGTCGTAAATTTGCGGCTTATTGACCCACTGAGTTAAATGGAAAAACAAATTTCTTTTGCCGGACCATCAAGTGATTTTCCGGTTGCACTCCGCAAACGCGTGGATGAATATTTTAAATCCAATAACATTCGACAGACCGGTAACTGGAAATTGTATTCTAAAACAATTATCCTGTTAAGTCTGTGCGGCGCCTGTTACGGTCTTGTTGTTTTTGGTAAGCTGCCTTTTGCAGCGATGCTGGCTTTAAGTGTTGTTTTCGGTCTTGTAAACGCCGGTATTGGATTCGGAAT
>CBIHPU010000800.1:0-1518 GCA_966211935.1 uncultured bacterium
TGTCATTGCTTCATAAAATTCCTTTTTACCAACACCTAAAGCGTCGCACACTAGTTGCGCGCCTTTCAGATTCATCAGGTTATGTTCTCCGAAAATCTGCAGCGGTATCTTCTCTTCATTAATTATTAACGATGTTATTCCGTTTTCAACCAGGTGCAGTGGAACTCCATATGGGATCTTCATTCCTTTACACGGAGTTTTTTCGGCCAGCTCTTTAAGCACTTTATCTTTTTCACAATAGATCAGTCTTCCTCCTTCCTGTATCAGTTCTATAAAGATTTTAAATTGCTCTACATAAATATCGAAAGTTGGAAAAACGTTAATGTGATCCCATGCTATTCCGCTGATAAGTCCGATATGCGGTTTATATAGATGAAATTTGGGCCGGCGGTCAATAGGAGAGGAGAGATATTCGTCTCCTTCAATTATAATACATGGAGCTTTTTCAGAGAAGCTCACCATAGTTTCAAATCCTTCCAGCTGCGCGCCAACAAGATAATCGAAATCTTTACCTGCGTGTTTAAGGGCGTGTAAAACCATTGAGGTGATTGTTGTTTTACCATGACTTCCTCCAATAACAACACGTGTTTTATTCTTTGACTGCTCGTAAATGTATTCGGGGTAAGAATAAATTTTCAGATTCAGTTCTTTTGCTTTCAGCAGTTCCGGATTATCGGCACGAGCATGCATTCCCAGAATAACCGCGTCAAGATACTTTGTAATCTTCTCAGGAAACCATCCAATTTCATTTGGCAACAATCCAGCTGCCGCCAGTCTGCTTTTAGATGGTTCGTTAATCTCATCATCTGATCCTGTTACTTTGTAACCTTTTTTATGCAACGCGAGCGCCATATTATGCATGGCACTTCCTCCAATGGCAATGAGATGAATTTTCATAGTACGAAGTACACCAATATTTTTACTTTTTCAGTCAGAGTTGTGTTCCGATTTAAACAAAAGAATGTTAATAGACATAACAGCAACTTTCTAAACCTTCTAAACTTCCAACTTTCTAAATTTTCCAAACTTTCTCAACTTTCCAAACTTTCCAAACTTTCCTAACTTTGCACCATGAACCCGAATGAAAATCCCCTTGACGATGATCCGGAATTTTATTTTGATCAGAGTCAGTTCAGTACCCTTGTGCTAAACAGCCAAGATTATGCAAAGAAGAATGATACAGAAGCGAAAAACCTTGTTGATGTGCTAACTACTGCCTCCAGGGAAGAAAGGGATGAAGCGCTGAAGTTGCTTAAGAAGGAAAACGGACAGGAGTTGCTGATGCTTGCAATTTCTAAAGATGAATTTAAGGACCAAAGAGCAAAGCTTGTTGCCGCTTGTTGGGAGAGCGGGCTCGACTTTACTAAATACTTTGATTTTTTTCTTTATATCGCGCTTAACACTGATTATCTGACAAGTCTTGAAGCGATAACCGTTATTGAAAACATGGAAGGAAAAATTCCTGAGGATCTTAGAAAAATCGCGGTTGAAAAACTGGAAGAAGCAATTGCTTCCGGT
>CBIHPU010000801.1:0-1518 GCA_966211935.1 uncultured bacterium
CCAGCGCGCTCATTCCAATGCCGCCGATTCCAAGAAAGTAATATAATTTATAGTCAAGAATTTTTTTTTCCATCAATCTAAAGAATAGTTAGCCAGTTTCAGCACTTCCTTTGCGATTTTGTTGGCACTGTCATAAAACGCCAGCGATGAAATGTTTTTTTTCAGTTCGGACTGTTTCGAAGAATCTTTTAATAAGGTGATTGCAGCTTCAACGAGTTTTGCAGCCGCGTCGCTGTCCTTTATCAGGATCGCTGCGTTTTTGTTTACCAGCGCCATCGCATTTTTTGTCTGGTGATCTTCCGCCACGTTAGGGGAGGGGACAAGGATACATGGCATACCAACAACGCACAATTCTGAAACTGAACTTGCGCCAGCTCTTGAAACAACACAATCAGCCGCGGCGTATGCGAGATCCATCTTTGTAATAAAATCGAAAGCGTAAATATGTTTTGAAACAAATGCGGCAGCAGTTTCTTTTGCTGTTGGAAAATAATTCTTACCTGTCTGCCAGAGAATTTGTATTTCTTCATCCGCGAATTTTTTCAATCCTGCCGCAATAGATTCATTGATGGTCCTTGCTCCCAAGCTTCCACCAATGATCAACAGTGTTTTTTTGTGCGGATCGAGATTGAAAAATTTTAACGCCGTTTCTTTTTTGTTTTTTATATCTGCGATGTCTTGCCTGATCGGATTTCCCGTCATCACAATTTTTTCTTTTGGAAAGAATTTTTCCATTCCTTCATAAGCGACACAGATCTTTTGAACTTTTTTAGCAAGAATCTTATTTGTAATTCCGGGAAATGAGTTTTGTTCCTGGATCAGTGAAGGAATTCCTTTGCCGCTTGCTGCACGCAAAGTTGGGCCACTCGCGTATCCTCCTGTTCCAACTGCAACATCAGGATTGAATTCTTTAATGATTTTTTTCGCTTTAAGTAAACTGGCAATTACTTTAAATGGAAAAGTGAGATTTGAAAGTGTCAGTTTGCGTTGGAGTCCGGCGATGTTCAGTCCGATTATTTTATATCCCGCGGCAGGAACTTTTTCCATTTCCATTCTTCCATTGGCGCCAACAAATAAAAATTCAGCATCGGGAACAAGTTTCTTTATTTCGTTGGCTATTGATATGGCCGGAAAAATATGCCCGCCAGTACCACCACCACTAATGATGACCCGCAGCGGTTTCATGCGAATCCTCCTTCTCCCGCTTTGTCAGCTTCACTTCTTCTGCTCACACTCAAAATAATTCCAAGCGCGGTAAGTGTAAATAAAATTGATGTTCCTCCTGCGCTAACCATTGGCAGCGGCTGGCCAGTTACAGGAAAGAGTCCGACTGCAACAGCCATATTTATAAATGCCTGGAAGATGATGGCGAAACTTAAACCAACTGCCATTAACGCGCCAAACATGTGATTCGCATTTTTTAGTATTGCAATTCCTCTGAAGAAAAGAATCATGTATAAGAAAATAAGAACAAGACCGAAGATCAATCCATACTCCTCTAAAAAAATGGCGAAGATA
>CBIHPU010000802.1:0-1514 GCA_966211935.1 uncultured bacterium
GTGATCACTCGGGCCAATTCCCGAACTGTCGTATTTGAAAGAAAAATAGTCCTGCATATTATTCAGCATAGGAACCCATGTTGGCGAGGTACCTACACCATACACCAGTAATTTTTTTGTCGAATCATTCAATCTTCCTATCATATCGAGGTTGATCATATAGTTGACGGCTTTCAGATCAACGCCGGTATTCTCAAGAAATTTTTTTGATCCGTACAATCCAAGCTCTTCACCTGTGAACCAGCAAAAAAGAATATTAAAATTTTCTTTTCGTCCATTGCCGACAAAATATCGAACAAGTTCAAGTAACCCGGCTGAGCCAGAAGCATTATCATCCGCTCCATTGTGAATCTTACCAAGCGGATTCGCGTCCATTGAATTGTGATCTTCTCCCAAACCCAAATGATCATAATGTGCTCCGAGCACAATTGTTTTTTCTGCGCCGTTATCAAGATAAGCGACAATATTTCTTCCGCTTCTTTCTTCCGAAGCTACAGTATCATGCGGATTCTTTTTCACTTTAAATTTTATCTCCTGAACAAAACTCCCACCTTCCGCTGGTTTAATGCTGCTACCCATTTTATCAAGAATACCGGTTATATAACTTGCAGCCATACGTTCACCTTCAGTGCCGGTACCTCTGCCTTTCAGTTTATCTGAAGCCAGGTATTTTACATAGGACTTCAGCATATGCTCTGAGATATTGCCTTTCTTTTGAGCTGATGTTTCAAAAGCAAAAATGAGGAGAAAGAAAAAAATTAAATTTTTCATTGTTGTTATTGGGGATATAAAGATAATTAACCGGACATTCAATAACCGGAGACGTTATTATAAAAAATAAAAAAAGAAAATAAACAGTAATTAATCAACCCAGTCCGCAATAAACACGTTGGTGTCCCTGCTGCCTTTATTGTTTCTGTTGGATGAAAAAGACATTTTTTTTCCGTCGGGTGAAAACATAGGAAAAGAATTGAAAACGCTTTCAGTTGTGATTTGTTCCAGCCCCGTTCCGTCAAGGTTCACCATCCAGAGTTGAAAATCAAATCCGCGCTTGCTGTGGTGATTGGAAGAAAAAATGATCTTGTTCCCTTTGGGTGTAAAATACGGGGCCCAGTTTGCTTTGCCAAGCGTTGTTACCTGTTTCAGATCGCTGCCATCAACATTGCAGGTGTAGATTTCCATTTTCATTGGAGAAACAAGACCTTTTGCAAGAAATTCCTTGTATTCTTTTATCTCTTCTTCCGTTTGCGGACGAGACGCGCGAAAAACAATCTTCTTTCCATCGGGTGAAAAGAACGCTCCGCCATCATAACCTAAACCTGATGTGATCTGTTTCTGATTCTTTCCGTCAATGTCCATTACCCATAACTCCAGGTCGCCGCTGCGGTCTGAAGTAAAAACTATTTTATCTCCCTTTGGAGACACAGTCGCTTCCGCATCGTAACCGGGTGAATTGGTTAGTTGCGCTACAACTTTTCCTTTCATATCAGCAACATAAATATCATATTCTTTGT
>CBIHPU010000803.1:0-1510 GCA_966211935.1 uncultured bacterium
ATTATGGGTAAACCTGAAGAATTTGCAGGAGGAGAAGAACAGCAAACTGCTTCTGCCACAAGTGACGCAGGTGATTACAAAGATTACGAAGGAAGACGCAGACTTTTCCGCGATCCCGATGATAAATTACTGGGAGGAGTTTGTTCTGGTATCTCACACTATTTTAATATCGATGTGGTGTGGGTGAGGATCGCGCTTGTTGCGTTGACCATGCTTGGATTCTCAGGAGTATTCGTGTACATCATCTTATGGATAGTGGTTCCTGAAGCGAAGACTACAGCGGAAAAATTGCAGATGCGTCGTGAACCGGTTGATGTCAGTCACATAAGTAAAACGGTGAAGGAAGAAGCGGAGAACCTGAAAAAAAAAGGTAAAGAATTCGGCCGCAATCTGCAGGAAAGAGGCAGCGCTACAGGAAGCCGCATAGGAGATTTCATTCATGAATTTTTTTCCGGACTGTTCCGCGTGCTCGGCAGAGTAATTGGTTTCGCAATGGTTTGCCTGGGAATATTTTTCATGATCGCTTTTATCGCTTCTTATTTCGGATTTTCAGTTGCGGGCGGCGAAACTTTTCATGAGATCATAAACGATCAGTTTGACTCGGCGTTTGGAAAACAAAGAACATACATAGGGCTTTTCCTTCTGTTTGGAATACCTGTGTTGGCTATTATGTACGCCGGAATAAAGCTGCTCTTTAAAATAAAATATTCCAACAAATGGATCGGATTAGCAGCAGGCGCGCTTTGGGTAACCGGAATTGCAATTACTACTTATTCGGGAATTAAGATCGGAATGAATTATGAAGAATATGCGGAAGACGAAGAGCCTCGAATCATTTCACAAGCGAAGGAGGATACCTTATATATTACGATGGATATGACGCAGAAATATAATTCACCGGAATTTCTTACGAACACTGAAACTAAAAATGAGCACATCAGAATAAATCACAATGATTGGAAAATATTGAAGGATGGAGACAAAAAAGTGTTTATCGGAAGTCCTTCAGTGAGGATCATCAGGAATCATTCAGACAGTCTGGAAGTGAATATTGTCTATTCTTCTCATGGTAAAACAAAGTCAGACGCGCAGCGTTCAGCGGGAGGGATCATGTATAACTATTCCATTAAGGATTCAGCTATCGTTGTAAATAACTTCTTCATGATGGATGCGAATGAAAAATGGCGGGGCCAGGATGTAGAGATCTATATTAAAGTGCCGGACAACAAAGTAGTTTACTTAGATCCGTCAGTTAAGGACATTATTTACGATGTAAAAAACACAACCAACACTTATGATGGCGACATGGTTGGCCGCCGTTGGAAAATGACAAGCCTGGGTTTGCAATGCATTGACTGCGATGGTTTGAAAAAGAGAGAGCGTTTTGAAGAAGAAATTGAAGAGCACAAAGACGCTATTCGGAACCTGAAGGAGCAATTAAAGGCGCAGGAGGAACAGATGAAAAATGAATTAGATCAAAAAATCAGGGAAAATAAAGAAGAACTTGAGC
>CBIHPU010000804.1:0-1509 GCA_966211935.1 uncultured bacterium
TTTCAGGAATGCGGAAGTAGCCGCGCGTTCAGCGTTTGGCGGCTGGAGCACACGCACTGCATTTAACCGCGGACAAATTCTTTACCGTATAGCTGAAATGCTTGAAGGAAGAAAAGATCAGTTCGTTAACGAAATTATCGCACAGGGCGGAACAAGAAAGGCCGCTGAAGATGAAGTGAAAAAATCAATAGATCGTTTCGTTTATTACAGCGGCTGGTGCGACAAGTTCCAGCAATTGTTTGGAAGTGTTAATCCCGTTTCATCATCACATTTTAATTTCTCTGTGCCTGAAGCGACAGGCGTTGTAGCTATTGTTGCGCCGGAAGAAAGTTCATTGCTAGGATTGGTTTCTGTAATTGCTCCCTGCATAGCAGGAGGAAATACCTGCATCGTGCTCGCATCAGAGAAAAAGCCGCTTTGCGCCATTACATTCGCGGAGGTGCTTGCAACATCAGATTTACCGGGAGGAGTTGTAAATATTCTCACCGGCAACAGTAAAGAATTACATTCACATTTCTCAAATCACATGGATGTGAACGCGGTTGTTTATTGCAGAAACAACAAAGACGAAATGAAATCAATTTCAGAAAATGCCTCACTGAATGTAAAGCGCGTATATTTCTGGAACAAAGACTGGACAAGAGATGAAAATGAAAATCCATATCTGATAATGGATCTGCAGGAAATAAAAACAACATGGCACCCTATTGAGAATATCGGAACGGGGGGAGCTAAGTATTAATCATATGAAAGAATTTCTGGAAAAATCCTTATTTGCCGCAGTTGCTGCAGGCACTGATATTTTGAATGTTTACGAAACGAAATTTGAAGTTGAATACAAAGATGATCGTTCACCTTTAACTGAAGCGGACAAACGAGCCAATCTGAGGATCATTGAAATGCTCTCGCCAATGGGAATTCCTTTTCTTACAGAAGAGGAAGAAGCAACTCCATATGAACTAAGAAAAGCATGGAGAAAGGTATGGATAGTTGATCCGCTCGACGGCACAAAAGAATTTGTAAAACGCAATGGTGAATTTACTGTTAACATCGCGCTTGTTGAAGATGGAAAACCTGTACTCGGCGTAATTTACGCGCCGGTTTTTAAAGACCTTTATTTCGGAGCGAAAGGTTTCGGAAGTTTTAAAGTTGAACGACACGATGTAATCGAATTTTTAAATTCAAACACATTCAATCTTGACAACCTGATGCTGCGTGCGAATAAACTGCCAATGGCTGGCAAGCGTGATAAATATACTGTAGTCGCTTCGCGTTCGCATCTTAATTCGGAAACGCATCATTACGTTGAAACGCTGAAAAAAATTAAAGGCGAAGTTGAGATGATCAACACGGGAAGTTCTTTAAAGATGTGCCTTGTTGCAGAAGGTAAGGCTGATGAATATCCGCGCTTCGGACCAACAATGGAATGGGATACTGCGGCGGGACAAGCAATTCTTGAATCTGCAGGTGCCAAACTGCTTCGCGAAAGTGATAAGCAACCGCTTACCT
>CBIHPU010000805.1:0-1504 GCA_966211935.1 uncultured bacterium
TTTTATGGTCATGTCCCGCTGTATATGATCTAGTCATCTGAAACTTTATTTTCCCTACCTGATTTTAAAGTGGTAAATGAATTTTAATATTTGTGGTTACTGAAAAAATGAAAGCATTACATCTGGAAGGAATACGGGGAATTTGCGCTTTCCTGGTTTTTATGGTTCATTTCTGGGCCACATCATCTGTAACATTTACCGAAGTTGCCGATGGGTCTGTGAATTCTTCCGGTTTCGTAAGAAAGTTTTCCGAAGAAATCCTGCAACTTTTTTTTAATGGTGATCTGCCGGTATTTATTTTCTGGCTCATGAGCGCGCACGTAATTACTGCGAAGTTTTTTGCAATCAACGATGCAGCCCAATCCGCTTTCATTAAAAAATCTGCTTTTAAACGCTATTTCCGGTTTCTTCTTCCTGTTTTTACATCATCTTTAATTGCGTTGAGTTTTCTCTATTCCGGGCTCTTCTACAATTCAGAAAAACTTCCATGGCAGGACGCAGAATCACAAACCTGGCTAAGCCAATGGTACAATTACGAGCCTTCATTTTTCTTCTTTCTGAGAAGCACGTTTTTTGAAGTATTTTTAAATGGAAACTGCAGTTATAATCCTGTTTTATGGACCATACAGGTTGAATTCCTGGGGTCATTTTTATGTTTTGGCCTGCTGGCAATATCGGGAAAGGAAAATAACCGTGGCATTCTTTATTCTTTGGTTGTTGTTTTTTTATTAATTGCAGGTAGTGCAGAACGTGTCAATTATTATTATGCGGGATTTGTTTTAGGAATTATGTACTCTGATCTGCAGGGCAGTCGCGACAGATACCCTTACATTAAAAAACAGGTCAATTCAATTTGGTTACCCGTAGTTCTTCTCGCATTAAGTTATACCGCAGCGGCTATCTTAGAACAGTACTTACCTGAACTGAATCCGAACATCCATTATTTTTTCGCTGTTCCTTTGCGTGCAATCGGTTTTCTTTTGCTGTGCATCAATTTAAATTTTATACGAAAACTTGTCAGTACGAAACCTCTCGTTTACTTCGGTAAGATTTCCTTTTCCTTTTATCTGCTGCATTTTATTGTATTGATGTCCCTTGGTTCTTATCTCTACTCGTATTATAATTCAAATTCGATGCAGACGATTTTCAAAGTTTTCGCTATTACATTTTCAGTTTCTTTTATTGCTTCAGTAGTTTTTGAAAAATTTGTCGACAGCTATTCCAAAACCTTTGCAAATAGATTGGCAAATAAAATTTTTAAAGAATCATGAATACTACCAGGACATATTTCGGAAACCTTGATAAACTCCGGTTTCTTTCGTTCCTGTGGGTGTTTTGCTGGCACTGTTTCGGTTATTTTGAAACCGGCTATTTCGGAATGACGGATCATGCTGTGATTAAGTTTCTCGCAGGTGTGGGTTACCTGGGCGTAAACTTCTTTTTTGTTTTAAGTGGATTCCTTATAACATGGTTACTGCTGGAAGAGAAAAAAAATAATGGGCAG
>CBIHPU010000806.1:0-1500 GCA_966211935.1 uncultured bacterium
TCTTCACTATCAATAAACTGATCGCCTGTCGAATAATCAACATTAACCGTTACACCTTTTCCCTGAATGCTTTTTTCTTTTACGTTCACAAAACCCAATGCAGTGATAAGACCGGATACTGCGACGATCCAGAACAGAATGCTGAATATTTTTTTAAAATTTATTTTCTTAAGCATTTTTCTTCTTCAACATGTTTTCTATCGGTTCGATCAATGTATCTATATCTCCGGCGCCTAATGTGAGCAGCACTTCAGTTTTATGATTTTCCAGGTAAGCGACCACTTCATTTTTATGCAGCAGTCGCCCGTTCTTCTTTTTCATTTTGGACAACAGCAATTCTGAGTTTACTCCTTCAATTGGTTGTTCACGTGCCGGATAAACCGGAAGTAAAATGCATTCGTCCAAAAGATCGAGCGCTTCCGCAAAACCGTCAGCAAAGTCTCTTGTCCTGGTAAAAAGATGTGGCTGGAAAATTCCAGTGATTTTTTTATCAGGATAAAGCGCTTTGGCGGCTGAAATACTCGCCTTCAATTCTTCAGGGTGGTGCGCGTAATCGTCAATGTAAATTGCGTCCACATTTTTAACTCGGTAATCAAATCTGCGTTTAACTCCTGAAAAAGTGCTAAGCGCTTTCTCAATTTTTTCAGCTTTTACTCCAAGCAATTCACAAATTGCGGCAGCCGCCGTTGCGTTCTCCACATTGTGTTTTCCTGGTATACCCAGATGTACATTTTTCAAAGAACCCAGGGGACTTCGGAAATCAAAATAAAATTCCGCGTTATTCACACGGACATTTTCTGCTCTGAATTCTGACTCGTCAGACTCCGGGACTGAAATTACAGAATAGCGATACCTGTTAATTTTCAGGTTCAAAGTATTATCAACATTTTTTTTAACAAGGAGATGACCGTTTTCTTTAACCTGACCCGCAAACAGAGTGTATGCTGTCTGAATAGCAGAGTAATCACCATAAATGTCGAGATGATCCGCGTCAACCGACGTGATTATTGCAGCGAAAGGATGTAATGTGAGAAAAGATCTGTCATATTCATCGGCCTCCACAACAACAAAAGCATTTTTATCTTCAGGATCCTCTGCGAGAATCAGGTTGGTATTGTAATTTTTTGAAATACCGCCGAGAAAAGCGGTGCAGCTGACACCTGCTGTTTTCAAAATGTGCGTGACAAGAGTAGTAGTTGTTGTTTTTCCGTGAGTTCCGGCGATCGCGATAGTTTTGAACGATTTTGTTATCTCGCCAAGAACTTCAGAACGTTTCCTGATATTATAATTTTCTTTTTGCAGCCATTGGAGTTCTGCATGATCTTTTGGAACTGCAGGTGTATAAACAATCAATACATCTTCTTTGTTAAATTCAGCAAGCAAATGCTGAAGATATTCAGGGTTTTCATCAAAGTGAATTTCAATTCCCTCGTCTTCCAATTGAGTTGTGAGGGAAGTTGGAGTTTTGTCGTATCCGACGCAATTTTTTTTGTAGTGATT